>NZ_JAFGYZ010000020.1:0-129723 GCF_017491585.1 Pseudomonas sp. 58(2021) | reverse complement strand
CTACTGGAGTAGACATCGTATCGCCCGAATCGACTTGAACTTGCAGATTGTTACGGCAGGTAAGAGGATCTAAAAACCGTCCACCATGTCTCCGAACATGTGTTCACCATGTCTCCGGTACATACACCGGGAGAGGGTTAGGGTGAGGGGGCTTTTGAAGCACACACAAAAACGCCGATGACCATCACTGGTCATCGGCGTTTTTTTCAACCTTGAAGGGGGTTGCTGTTGCGTCGGATCAGAACGCCGGCAGTACCGCGCCGTTGTACTTCTTCTCGATGAACGCTTTGACTTCAGGGCTGGTCAGGGCCGCGGCCAGTTTCTTGATGGCGTCGCTGTTCTTGTTGTCCTCACGGGCCACCAGGAAGTTCACGTAAGGCGAATCCGCGCCTTCGATCACCAGGGCGTCCTTGGTCGGGTTCAACTTGGCTTCCAGCGCGTAGTTGGTGTTGATCATGTCCAGGTCGACTTCTTTCAGAACACGCGGCAGCAGGGCCGATTCCAGTTCCTTGAACTTGAAGTTGTGCGGGTTCTTGGCGATGTCTTTTGGCGTAGCCAGAGCGTTCTTCGGATCTTTCAGCTCGATCAGGCCGGCCTTCTGCAGCAGGATCAGTGCACGACCGCTGTTGCTGCCTTCGTTCGGAATGGCGATGGTAGCGCCGTCCGGCAGTTCAGCCAGGGTCTTGTACTTGCTCGAGTAGCCGCCGAACGGTTCAACGTGAACGCCTTGCACGGTCACCAGGTACTTGGCCTTGTCGTCCTTGTATTTGCCCTGGTTGAAGCTGTTCAGGTACGGCAGGGTCTGGAAGTAGTTGGCGTCCAGACGCTTCTCGCCCACCTGTACGTTCGGCTGTACGTAGTCGGTGAAGACCTTGATTTCCAGATCCACGCCTTCTTTGGCGAGGGTCGGCTTGATCAGCTCGAGGATTTCGGCGTGTGGAACCGGGGTCGCAGCAACCACCAGTTTCTCGCCGGCCTGGGCCAGGGAAGCAGTCAGAGCAGCCGCCAATGCGGTAAACAACAGAACCTTTTTCATGCAGTGTCCTTAGTCGAAAATCACGGTCGTCATCGACGACGGCATTAATACGTGTGCCAGCGATGTGCTACTGCTGGCGTGAAGCGGACAATACCGGGATTTTTTATTCCCGGACAATAACGTTTATTCAGCTTCATATTCCATTTTGTTCATGTTGAACAAAAGGGTTACAACGCCTCGCTCAGGCTCAACAGCAATTCTTTCAATGCCTTACGTTCGTCGGCAGTGCCGTTGAGGCTGATGCTCGCCACCTGACGCTCGATCTGAACCAGCGGCCCAGACACCTCGGGCAGGTTCAGGTGCTCCGGCAGGATTTCGTCGCCGGTGCTCACCAGCAGGGCAAAATGAATGACGTTTTCCAGTTCCCGGGTGTTGCCCGGCCAGCTGTGCTGCTCCAGCACCTGCTGCGCCGCTTCGCTGATCAGCGGCACCGGCAGATCCAGACGCTGGCTGTAAATGCCGAGGAAGTACTCGGCCAACGACAGAATATCGCCAACCCGCGCGCGCAATGCCGGCAGTTCCAGATGCCCTTCGCTGAGATAGTGATAGAGACGCTCGTGGAATTTTCCCGCTGCCACTGCTTGCGCCAGATCGATGCTGGTCGCCGCTACCAGGCGCACGTCCACCGGGCTTGGTTGATGAGCGCCGACACGGGTGACTTCGTGGTTTTCCAGGGCGGAAAGCAACTTGACCTGGATCGGCAGCGGCAGATCGCCGATCTCGTCCAGGTACAAGGTGCCGCCGTTGGCCGAGCCGAACCAGCCGGCGCGGCTGCTGGCCGAACCGCTGTAGCTGCCGGCGGCGTAGCCGAACAATTCGGCATCGGCATACGTCGGGCTGATCGCCCCGCAATTGACCGAGACAAACAAGCCGCTGCGATCACTGGCGCGGTGGATGTGGCGGGCGAGCAATTCCTTGCCGGTGCCGGTCTCGCCACGAATCAACACCGAGATCGAACGCGGTGCGAGCTGGGCCATTTCCTCGCGCAACTGGCGCGAGCGTGGATCGACGAACACCAGCGCCTTGGCGCGGATGCTCAGGGGACTTTTTTCCGCATCGGGAAAGGTCAGCAACGGCTGACCGAAGGTTTCAAGACTCATGGCAGACTCCCGCCCCAAATCGCCGGGAGACGGGGGCGTTGAAAAAATAAAATGGGTCAGGCTCGGCGCCGGGCGTGGTGTTCCATGCGGTTCTGCAGGCGATACAGATAAGCGAATCCCTGCTCCCAGCGTTGATGCCCGGACTTCACATTGATATGGCCGGCGCCCGCGAGAATCCCCGCCTCGGCGCCCCAGTTGCGCGCCAGTTCCAGCGCACGCGGCGCACTGACGGCGGCGTCGTTGTCGGAGCTGACGACCTGGCTCGGGAACGGCAGCAGATCGGTCGGGATCGGTGCGAAATTGCGCAGTGCCGGCACGCAGGCCGGGCGTTCGACATCCGCTGGCGCCACCAGCAGCGCCCCCCGCACTTGACGCAAATGATGCAGCGGCGCGGTGGCCGCCCAGTGCGCCACGGTGATGCAGCCCAGGCTGTGCGCGATGAGAATCACTGGCGAGCTGTCGGCGGCAATCGCCTCGGCCAGCGCCGCGACCCAGTCTTCACGACGCGGCGTCAGCCAGTCGGCCTGCTCCACCCGCGCGCTGTTGGGCAGGCTGTTCTGCCAGTGGGTTTGCCAATGATCTTCTGGCGATCCTTGCCAGCCCGGCACAATCAGATAGCGGATTGATTCGTTGCGCATGGGGGAGCTCTCCTGCGTCGTGTCTGTTCCTGAACGAGTATAGGGACGGGATTTATATTCGTTAAGGAATAAGAAGCTATTTATTAAGACCTGAAATGCATATTAAGCAACAGACAAAAAAGGGGCCGCACCCTGCCAAGGAGACGGCCCCGGAAAAACGTGAAACCCTTATCGTGCAGTGATCACCGACAGCTTGGTGATGCCCGCCCGCTCAATCGAAGCCATGGCTCGCGCCACTTCGCCGTAATTCACCCCGTCGTCGGCCTGCAATTGCACGCGCACTTCCGGGTCCTTGGCCTTGGCCGATTTGAGGTTGAACTCCAGCAGGTCCGGCTGGATTTCGTCCTTGTTGATAAACAGCTTTCCTGCACCGTCGATGCTCACCACCAACGGGTCTTTCTGCTCGACCGGCGCCACCGCTTCGGTCTTCGGCAGGTTGATCGGTATCGCGTTGGTCAAAAGCGGCGCGGTGACGATGAACACCACCAGCAGCACCAGCATCACGTCCACCAGCGGCGTCACGTTGATCTCGCTCAGCACCTCGTCGCTGTCTTGCGTGGAGAAGGCCATATCAGGACGCCTCCTTCACTTTTGTTGCGTTGCCCTGAGCCGCAGCTTTGTGTGCGGTCGGGTGGATCAACACGCGGAACGCGCTCTTTTGCGCCAGGCTATAGAAGTCGTGGGCAAAGTCGTCCAGGTCCGCCGCCGTCAGTTTCAGGCGACGCAAAAAGTAGTTGTAAACCAGCACCGCCGGCACCGCGACCGCGATCCCCACCCCGGTGGCGACCAGCGCTGCACCGATGGGGCCGGCGACCGTCTCCAGGCTCGCCGAGCCCGCCGCGCTGATGCCTTTCAACGCTTCCATGATTCCCCACACCGTGCCGAACAGACCAATGAACGGCGAGGTGCTGCCAATACTCGCGACCACCGCCAGACCGGTTTCCAGCGAACGGCGCTCGCGGACGATCTGCTGGCGCAAGGCACGTTCGAGGCGATCCTGATGATTGATCGCCTGGCTCAGGTCATTGGCCTGCGGCGCCTCGCCCACTTGTATCGCCGCATAACCGGCCTGTGCCACCCGCGCTGCGGCGCCGGGCTGGGTTTCGCTCAACTCGGCGGCGGAGTCCAGACTCGACGCCGCCCAGAAGCGCTTGTGAAATTTGCGGTCCTGCGCCTTCAACCGGCCGAACTGCACAGCCTTGAGCAATGCCAGGCCCCAGGTAGCGACAGAGAAGACCACCAGCAGCCAGATCACCGCGCTTTCGATGGATTCCAGTGGAGATGCCAGTAACGTCATGATGTGTTCCCTCGTGTAAACGTTTAGCGCGAAATTGGTTTCGGTTTAATGAATCTTGAAATCGATGGGTACGCTGACCCAGCCGTCCTGGGCGACATCACCCTGCTTGGCCGGCACGAAGCTCCAGCGCTTCACGGCGTCCAGCGCAGCATCGTCGAGCTGTTGCCGGCCACTGCTTTTCTGAATCTGGATCTCGCCCGGCTTGCCGCTGGCCAACACGTGCACCCGCAACAACACCGTGCCTTCCCAACCGCGACGCTGGGCCAGCGACGGATACTCCGGCGCCGGGTTCTTCAGGTACGCGGCGTTGGCCGAGGCCGGGGTCACCGGAGCAGGCGCCGGTGGTGCAGGTGGTGCTGGCGCGGCGACCGGAGCGGCCGGTTGTGGCGGAGCCGGGGGTTGCTCGACGGCTTTTGGCGCTGGTTTCGGAACAGGTTTGGCGACCGGTTTCGGTTTGGGAATCGGCTTCGGTTTCGGTGGTGGCTTGGTTGCCAGTTCGTCCTCCACCGGCGGCGGTGGCTCGACCACCGGTGCCGGTGGCGGCGGTACAACCACAGGCGGCGCCGGGGGTGCCGGACGCGAAAACTCGATGGTCATCGGTGGAATTTCCGGCGGCACGATCGGCAGCGCCGGCGTCGGATGCTGATTGATCCAGTAGATCACCGCGCCATGCACCACCAGCGCCAGAACGCCGAGCAGAATCGTTTCGCGGCGGCTCAGAATGCCCTTGGGCACGCGCTGCAAACGCAGCTGCCCCAACGGCACACGATGGGGCCGGCCGAGATCGACCAACTCGCCGCTCGGCGCCTGGCGCCACAGCACCTCCTGTGCACTGGCGGCGGTCTGGACATTGCCCATTGATTTACTCCCTGCGGTCTCTTTGCGTTTTTTCGCGTAGCCGATCCGCCGCTTGTTGAATCCCCCACGGCGTGATCGATGGGTCAATCATTGGGTCTGGAGGCTTATCTCCGAAAGTAATCTTTCATGTTATGAATAGACATTTATGGAATATAAGAAGCGATCATTTCCGCCAAAGCCACGGCCTGCAAGGCTTCCAGCGGCTCGCCGAAATCGACATGCTTTCCTGGCATAAAAAGTATTCATCCAAGGCATCGGTTTATCGAGGACCCGGGATTCGGTGACAACTAATACCAAGGTGATAGTTGACGAACTTTTTTGTAGACAAACAAAAAGGCCGATGCATGTTTAATGCATCGGCCTTCGATTTACGGAATTTCTTATTGCTTCACAAACTCCCCGGCCAGACCGACTACATCACCGTCAAAGTTGGTACGAGAACCCACCGCACGAACTTTCGAGTAGGTGTGATCCGGCGAGAACAGCGTCCAGGACTGATAGCCAGTGCCGTCATTCAAAGCCGCGAAAGTAATGATCGTAGGCTGCCCGGTGCTGTTCTGGAAGTGATAGTGACCGTACGCGATGTCGTAGTTCACGCCGTTCTGGCTGAACTTTCCGCTGAAGGTGCCGTTGGAGTCGTTGCCATCGGTGATCGTCAGTTTGGCGCCAGCGTTAGCGTTTACATAGTTGCCATTAATGCTCGACATAACGAGATTCCCTTTATCGTTGGATAAGTGTCTTCCGATGAGAGCAAGTTTCCTCCTGGAAACTCACGAGACTCAGGATGGTTGGACATTGACTTATTGTCCACGGGACTTTTCAACGATATTGCTATATGCACTATTCATGTCGCTCATAACTTATTTCGATTCGGAAGAGTCTTGATAACTAACGACTGGCATTGGTCTGTTGCCTTTTCCAGGTTCGGCCCCAGGCGCCAGACCACCTTGCAACAGGTTGTCCGGATTGAAGCGCTGGTCGCCGGCATCGATCAGAAGTCGTAGCGACCGGTGACGCCGAGGGTGCGCGGCGTGCCGAGCAGACCTTCATAGCCGCCGTTGCCGCCGGTCCACAGAGTCGTGTAGTAGGTTTTGTCGAAGGCGTTTTTCAGCCACAGCGAGACATCCCACTGTCCCTGATTGAAATCGCCGCGCAGGCCGGTGGAGAGATTGACCACCGCGTAACTCGGGATCTGGCCATAGTCGGAATCTTCGACCGTGCCCACCGCTTTGGAGCGGAACGCGTAGCTGCCAGTGACGTAGGGTTGCAGTCCGTTGGCCAGATTCCATTCGTATTTGCCGTTGGCGTTGCCGATCCATTTCGAGGCGCCGACCACCTGATGCCCACTGAGGTCGCAAGAGGCCGGAGCCCCCGGCGCCTGACTGACTTCAGGTGGGCACGGTGCGTCCTTGTACGAGAGGTAACTGACGTCGTTGAACGAGCCGTTGAAGTTCAGCGTCAGACCGCGCAGCGGAATCACGGTGCTTTCGAACTCCACCCCGCGTGAGCGCACTGAGCCGGCGTTGGTCAGGTATTGCACACGGTTGACGTCGTCGTAGGCGTTGGTCTGGTAAGCGTTGACCTGAGTCCAGAACACGTTGGCGTTGAGCTGCAAACGCCGATCCCACAGCGTGCTCTTGAAGCCGAGTTCGGCGTTGTTGGCGCGCTCGGTGCCGATCAGCAGGGAGTCGGCGCCAGCGGTCGGTGCCGAGCCGACCACCAGGTTGACCCCACCGGATTTCTCGCCGTGTGACAACGTGGCGTAGCCGAGCAGATCATCGGTGAAGCGATAACTCAGGTTGAGCAATCCGGACGGGCTGGAGCTGTACTGATTCAAATCGCCGGAATCGTAGGCGCCGGTCCGGCCGCGTCGCGCGGTGGCAGCAGCACCAGTCACTGCTGCGCCACCCTGCGGCGCATCACGATTGACCCAGGCGTTCTTCTCTTCATAGGTGCCACGCACCCCGGCGGTGAAATCCAGACGCGGGGTCAGGTGCCAGGTGCCTTGGGCGAACAGCGCGAAACTGTCGGTCTTGATGTGGCCACGGCCGACGCTGTTGACGTTGGCCAGCGCACCCCGTGGCGTGCCGTTCCAGATATCTGCCTGCGGGCCGTAATAGGCGAAGGATTTGTTGTCCAGGTCCGAGCCGAAATAGTAGGCGCCGAGGACGTAATCGAAGAACTCGCCCTTGGGCGAGGCGAGGCGAAATTCCTGGGAATACTGCTTGTCCTCCACCGAGACCCCGGCGTTGTAGCTCGCTGGCACGTTGAGGCCATCGTCGTTGCGCGGGGTGAAATTCCAGTAGCGATAGGAACTGACCGAGGTCAGGGTGAAGTCGCTCGGCAGGGTCCAGTTGGCCTCCACCGACGTGCCGCCCTGATGCACGGTGACGTGCTGGTCGCTGTCCAGATTGACCTTGCGGTGCGAGCCGTTGACCAGCGTCGCGCCGGCAGCGGCGGCGCGAGCCGAGTAGAGATTGACGCCATTGATGGTCGGCCCGGTGTTGTACAGCACGCGGGTGCCGGCGCTGGAATCCTCTTCGTTGTAATCACCGATCCAGCGCAGATTGAAGTTTTCGTTGGGCTTGAACAGCAACTGCGCCCGGAAGCCGTCACGGGAACCACCGTTCAAATCGTGGCCGTTGAATTCGTTTTTGATGTCGCCATCGCTACGGGTGCGATAGGCGGAAATTCGCCCGGCCAGTTGATCGTTGAGCGGCCCGGAAAGCGTGCCCTTGGTCTGGAAATAACCGTCCTCGCCGACCGAGGTTTCGATGCTGCGTTCCGGGGTAAAACTCGGCGCGCGGGTGCTGATGTTGATCACCCCGGCGGTGGTGTTCTTGCCAAACAACGTACCTTGCGGCCCGCGCAGGACTTCGAGCTGTTCGATGTCCATCAGGTCGAACACCGCCATCCCCGGACGACCCAGATAAACGTTGTCGATGTACAGGCCGACGCTGCCTTCCAGGCCGTCGCTGGCCGGGTTGTTGCCCAGACCGCGAATCGACACGCTGGACTGACGCGCATGCATGTAGGCGACGTTGACGCTGGGCACCAGTTGCTGCAGATCCTGGATTCGATAGACCCGTTGCGTCTCCAGAGTCTGGCCACTGACCACGCTCATGGGCGTCGGCACATCCTGAGAACTTTCTTCGCGGCGGCGGGTGGTGACGGTCACGGTTTCCAATTGCGAAGTGGCGGTCGCGGTCTTGCCTGCCGGTGCCGGCACAGGGGTATCCGTTTCCGCAGCGTAGCCGTGGGTCCAACTGGCACTCCCCGCCAGCAACAGGGCCAGGGGCAGACGTTTGAGCCGTCGTGGCGGCTGCGGTGAAGCGAGGTTCAACGGACTCATGGGACTGCTCCTGGTCAAAAAACACGCAGACATCTTCCGTGCCGCATATTCTTTTAAGTTATTTATTTATGTTTTTACAAAGATTTACTGCATAAGAGATTGCCTTTATAAGGAGTCGACCTAATGCATATCCAATGCATTTCCCGGATATTTTTTATGTGAAAAATGCATATCGACTTGCGCCAGCTTCGCCACTTCATCGCCCTCGCCGAACAACGCAGCTTCGTCGCCGGTGCGCAGGCGGTGAACCTGTCGCAGTCGGCATTCAGCCGCAGCATTCAGGCGCTGGAACACAGCGTCGGTTGCCAGTTGGTGGATCGCGGGCGCAAGGAATTGCCGCCGACCAAACAGGGGCAGGTGCTGCTTGAACACGCCCGGCGGCTGGTCAGCGGTGCGCAGCAGATGGCCAATGAAATCAGCCAGTTCAACGGGCTGGAGGCGGGGGAATTGCGCTTCGGTTGCGGCCCGGCGCCGGCGGCAGGATTGATCCCCCGAGCCATCGGCAGCTTCATCGGCCGTTACCCCAAAGCGCGGGTGCTTTACCAGGTCGATGACTGGCAGAGTTTGAGCAAGCGACTGCTGAGTGAAGAGTTCGAATTCTTCGTCGCCGACACCCGGCACTTCGAGGCCGATCCGGATTACCTGACCCATCGTTTGCGCCCGCGCAAATGGCATTTCTGCTGCCGCGCCGGGCATCCGCTGGCCGCATCGGATCGGATCACGGCCGAGCAATTGATGAGTTATCCACTGGCCGTCAGCATCCGTCCACCGAACCTGCGCAAGGTCATCGTCGACCTCAGCGGCCGCCCGGATTTCGTCCCGAACGTGGAGTGCGAGAACAGCGCCAGCCTGCTCGGCGTGGTGCTGCGCTCGGATGCGATCGGTATCGTCGGTGCCTATTCGGATGCGCTGCATCAGGCTCGTGGTGAGCTGGTGTGCTTGAAGATCGAAGGGTTGGCGGATGATCTCGAGGAGTTGTACACGCGCTACGGAATTGTCAGTCGCGCAGGGTATCGGTTGTCACCGTTGGCCGAAGCGATGATCGAGCAGATCAAGGCGATTGATGCGGTGGATGAGGAAGTGTGTTCACTGGACAATTTTGCCGTCTGACGCACCGCCTTCGCGAGCAAGCCCGCTCCCACATTCGAAACGCGTACTCCTGTGGGAGCGGGCTTGCTCGCGAAGAGGCCTGCGCAGGCGCCGATGCATTTCTTGCATGAAACACATTCCCCGAATGCACTTGCCGAACACCCTCGCCGAAAGCGAAAAACCTCGCCTGTCTTTCTGACTGGTGAACCCCATGTCCAACCCGCAAAACCCTGTGCGCAACGTGCTGTACATCATGTGCGATCAACTGCGCCGCGATTACCTGTCCTGCTACGGCCACCCGCACCTGCACACCCCGAACATCGATCGCCTGGCCGCCGCCGGCGTGCGCTTCAGCCGCGCCTATACACAGGGCACGATCTGCGGACCGTCGCGGATGTCGGCCTACACCGGACGCTATGTCAGCAGCCATCAAGTGGCGTGGAACGCCGTGCCGCTGCCGCTGGAAGAACTGACCATCGGCGATTACCTGCGCCCCCACGGCATTCGTACTGCGCTGGTCGGCAAGACCCACGCCACGGCCAATGTGGATGCCTTGCAGCGGCTGGCGATCAACCCTGAAAGCGCCCAGGCTGAAGTGCTCAATGAAGTCGGCTTCGAACCGTACTTTCGTCACGACGGCATCTTCCCCGACGACCCGCTGTTCGATGACAAACGCGAATCCGCGCCGTACACCCATTACCTGCGCGAACAGGGTTTCGAAGGGCGTAACCCCTGGCACGACTGGGCCAACGCGGCCGAAGGCGACAACGGCGAAATCCTCAGCGGCTGGAAGATGCGCAATGCCCATTTGCCGGCGCGAATTCCCGAGCAACATTCAGAGACTGTCTACACTACAAATCGAGCCATCGACTTCATCGGTGAGCAAGGTGAAAAACCGTGGTTTTTACACCTGTCCTATATCAAACCCCACTGGCCCTACATCGTACCGTCGCCGTACCACACTTTGTACAGTACGAAATCGATTCTCGAACCGGTACGTAATGCCTCTCCAAGCGACCACCCGGTCTATCAGGCCTTTCGCCAGCATGAGGAAAGCCTGAATTTCTCCAAAGATCCGGTACGACTGAACGTGATCCCGACGTACATGGGCCTGGTCAAACAGGTCGATGATCAGTTGGGGCGGCTGTTCGATTTCCTGCAAAGCAACGGACGCTGGGAGGACACGCTGATCGTGTTCACCAGCGATCACGGCGACTTTCTGGGCGATCACTGGCTGGGGGAGAAGGAGTTTTTGCTGGAGCAAGCGGTGGGCGTGCCGTTGATCGTGCGCGACCCGCGTGCGGCGGCGGATGTCACGCGGGGCACAGTCGATGAACGCCTGGCGGAAACCATCGATGGCGTGCCGACCTTTCTCGACGCGCTGGGCGTGGCGGGTGCCGAGCATCGCCTGGAGGGCCGTTCGTTGATTCCGCTGCTGCACGGCGAGAATCCCGACTGGCGTCGCTATGCGATCAGCGAATACGACTACGCCTTCCAGGCCCCCGCGCGGGAGCGACTGGGCCAGCCGATCGACCGCTGCCGCATGACCATGGTGCGCAGCGAGCGCTGGAAATACCTGGCGTACGACGGCTTTCGGCCGCAGCTTTTCGATCTGTTGAATGACCCGCAGGAGCTGCAGGATCTGGGCGCGGATCCGGCGCATGCGGCGGTGCGCGAGGAGCACGCGGGGTATCTGTTCGAGTGGGTGCGCGGGCTGAAGCGGCGCACGACGATCAGTCATCAGGAGATTGATTTGCGTGGGCAGCGGTTTCGTTATGGGGAGCCGGAGACCGAGAAGCTCGTTCAGATTGGCGTCTGGTGAAAGGACTGCGGGCAAGCCGGATGGCCGGCTTGCCCGCGATGAGGTCTTATCAGACGCCGACGATTTCAGCGCCTTTGATGGTCTGGCTACGCTGCCCGTTCGTCCCGACCGGCACTTCTCCTTTGAGCGTCACCCGACGCACCACCCGATCCTGAGTGCCGTAATCATCAATCGCATAATGCTGCGTCGAACGGTTATCCCAGATCGCCACGTCACCGGCCTTCCAGCGCCAGCGCACGGTGTTTTCCTGGCGGATGACATGGCTCTGCAGCAGACCAAACAGATGCGCCGAATCGGCCTGGGAATAGCCCTTGATGCGCTTGACGAAGTGCCCCAGCAGCAAGCTCTTTTCGCCGCTGATCGGGTGCACGCGGACCACCGGATGCTCGGTCTCGTAGACGGTCGAGGTGAAGATCTTGCGATAGCGCTCGAGCTTCTCCGCCGACACGTCCGGCTTCGCTCCGGCGTAGTCGTACTCGTTGCTGTGCACGGCCACCAGTTTGTCCGCCAGTTCACGCAGTTCGGTCGGCAGTTCGTTGTACGCGGTCGCGGTGTTCGCCCACAGCGTGTCGCCGCCAAACGCCGGAGCCACCACCGAGCGCAGGATCGAGGCTTTCGGGTAGGCATCGACGAAGGTCACGTCGGTGTGCCAGGAGTTGGCGCGCTGCCCTTCGGCGCCGTCCAGTTCCAGCAGGTAACGGGTGCCCTCGCGGGACGGCACGGTCGGATGCGCCACCGGCTCGCCGAGCAGGTGCGCAAAGGCTTCCTGACGTTGATCGTCGAGCTGGGTCTGCTCGCGGAAGAACACGACCTTGTACTGGATCAGCGCCTGTTGAATGGCTTCAACCGTCGCGGCATCCAGCTCACCGGACAAGTGCACGCCACGGATTTCGGCGCCGATACGGCCGGCCACCGGATGAATGTCCAGCGCGTGGACAGCGGGTTTTACAGCGAGTGCGGCATTGCTCATGGGTAGACCCTCATCGACTGCTTGCGGTTGGACGGCAGCGAAACAACGCTCTATCTATATTCCATTTTCATATAATAGATATTCACATGCTTCGTTGACGGAATAAGAGCTTGCATTTAAAACCTCAAGCAACCTCGTCGCAAATGCCTTCGAGCTATTTTTAGGATGCCGGAAAAGCATATGGATCTTCGCCAGTTGCGCTACTTCATCGCCCTCAACGAACACCGCAGTTTTGTCCGCGCGGCCGACGCCATGGGCATCACTCAACCGGCGTTCAGCCGCAGCATTCAAGGGCTGGAGCAGGAGTTCGGCTGCGTGCTGGTCGATCGCGGCAACAAGGATCTGCGACCGACGCCCGAGGGCCAGGTGGTGCTGCAACACGCCCTGACCCTGGTGCAGGGCGCGGCATTGCTCAGCGCCGAAGTGACGCAGATGACCAAGCTCGACGCCGGCGAACTGCACTTCGGTTGCGGCCCGGCGCCGGCGGTGAAACTGGTGCCGGACGCGGTGGCGCAATTCATCAATGCGCACCCGAAAGTGCGCACCCGCTTTCAGGTGGATAACTGGGAAAAGCTCAGCCGCGCCCTGAGCCGCGAAGAGATCGAATTCTTCATCGCCGACATCCGTCATTTCGAATCCGACCCGAACTTCCAGACCCAGCCGCTGACGCCCAAGCGCGGGGTGTTTTTCTGCCGGCCGGGGCATCCGCTGCTGGCCAAGGAAAGCCTGTCGACCAACGACATGTTCGACTATCCGCTGGCGACCACGCTGATCCCGCCGGGCATTCGCAAACTGCTGGCGAATCTCAGCGGGCGGATCGATTTTTCACCGACCATCGAGACCGAGCATTTTCCGGCGCTGGTGAAAGTGGTGCTGCAATCCAACGCGATCGGCGTGGGCACCGAAGAGGCGTTTGTCGAGGACATCGCCCAGGGCTCGCTGGCGCTGCTGCACTGGCGCAACCTGCCGCAGAACCTGGAGAGCATGAATGCGCGGTGCGGGATTGTGAGCCGCACCGGATTCCGGCTGTCACCGGCGGCGCGGGCGATGATCGAGACGTTGGTGGCGGTGGATAAACAGGAAATCAGCGTCGCGGTTTGAGAGGGCATTCCCACGCTCGGCGCGGGAATGACCCCATGACTCAGAGTTTCGCAGCCGCCAGCTCAGGCGCTACCCACTCGTTCACCTTGAACGGCTTGCGAATCAGCTTCTGCTGCGCCGCCAGATCCACCTTGCCCTGCAGGTTTTCGAGGAACAACGGGTCCAGTGTCGACGGGAATACTTCACTCAGGTTCTGATCCTTCAGATCCTGGGTCAGGATCACCGGCGGATAACTCGCGAGTCCCGAGACCAGTTGCACGTAGGCGTCCTTGTTGCTGTCCTGGGTCAGCCACTCCACGGCCTGCTGCTGCGCCTTGAGCAGCTTCGCCACGGCTTCCGGATGCCCGTCGACAAATTTGCCGGTACCCACCAGCACCGACTGCACACTGCCAGCGCCGCCGAGATCCTTGGTGTTCAATGGCAACTCGGCCAGGCCTTTGGCCTGCAACGCGGTCAGCCCGGAGCTGCCCCATGACGCATCGATCTGCTTCGCCGCCAGCGCCGCTACCGCTGCGTTGAAATCGAGGTTGATCACTTTCACGTCCTTCTCGCTCAGGCCCACACTGGCCAACGCGGCATCGAACGACAACTGGGTCGCAGTGCCGCGGAAGATCGCCACGCGCTTGCCCTTAAGATCCTGCAGCGTCTTGATCCCCGAACCCGGCACCACGCCCAGGTATTGCTTCACACCCCGGGCGCTGGCGCTGAGCAGGCGCGTATCCAGCCCGTTGGACTTGCCGATGATGGCCGCCAGATCTCCGAGATAGGCCAGGTCCACCTGGCCGTTGGCGAACGCCTCGTTGATCACCGGTCCGGCGCCCTTGAAGAAACTCCACTGAATCTTGATGCCCTGATCGGCGAAGGCCTTTTCGAAGATCTGCTGATCGCGCAGCACGTCCACGATGCCTCCACCGCTGTGCTGGGTGCCGGCGCTCAGATCCGGCACGGCAATTCTGATCTCCTTGAGCTCGTCGGCCTGGGCAGAGAACGCCAGCAGACCCGCCAGTGCCGGCGCGGCAAACAGACTGATGACACGTTTGAAGGGAAGGTTCATGGGTGCGGCTCCTGATCACGGCGGGCATTGAGGAGCCGAAAGTAGGCGCAATCCGTACCAGCACTTAAATACTTAAAACGCACATTTTTATAGCTTTTCGAGCTAAGTCAGCAAAATCGGGACATGCAGAGCGGTATGCATGGAGAGCATCGAAAATATTCTTCGAATGCATTGGATGCGTGCAGGGCTGGAGGCCTTAAATGGCGCTGCTTATCTCCAAAATTGTTATTTTTAAATTCGCTTATAACAATTAGTTTTCAGCTAATTCCGCTGACACGATCCAACCCGACAACGGAGGTCACCCATGGCCCGTGAATCCCTGCTCAGCCTGCCACTGGCCGCACCGCCGTTGAAAAGCCGGCGCACCTGGCCACGCCTGAGCCACCGCGTTTTACCCTGGATATTACCGCTCGGACTGTTCGCCCTGTGGTGGCTGGCGGCGCGCAATCAATGGATGAGCGAACAGATCCTGCCGGCGCCGTCACTGGTGTGGAGCAGCGCGATCGAGCTGTCCCAGGGCGAGTTGTGGAGTCATTTGTGGATCAGCCTGCAACGGTTGTTCTGGGGCCTGCTCGCGGGCGTTTCCGCCGGCGCAGTACTCGGCGCGGCGCTGGGCTTCAGCCGTCGCCTCGAACGCCTGATCTTCCCGACCTTCACCGGCCTGGCCCAGGTGCCGACGCTGGCGTGGATTCCGCTGTTCATGGTGTTTTTCGGCATCGGCGAAACGCTGAAACTGGTGGTGCTGGTCAAGGCCATCGTGGTGCCGGTGACCCTGCACACGCTGGTCGGCGTGCGCGATGCGCAACCCAAATTACGTGAAGCCGCCGCTGTTTTACGTTTGCCGCCACGTCTGTTGATCCGCCGACTGGTGCTGCCCGCCGCCCTCCCGGCGTTCATGGCCGGCGTGCGCCTGGCGCTGGCCGCTGGCTGGACTTCATTGCTCGCGGTGGAACTGCTGGCCTCCAGCGAAGGCATCGGTTACCTGATGGTCTGGGCGCGTCAGTTGTTCATGCTCGACATCGTCTTTGTGTGCATCGTGGTGATCGGCCTGATCGGGGTGGCGATGGATCGCGGCATCGGCCTGCTGGACAGAAAACTGGTGCACTGGCCGCACCCGGCCACGGCGGAAATTCGTCGCGGCCCACGCTACGAAGGCTGGCAACGCGTGCAGCCGTGGCTGCTGCCGCTGGCGCTGTTTGCGTTGTGGCAACTGGCGGTCGATCAGCAATGGATCGATGCCAACATTCTGGTCAGCCCGTGGGTGGTGCTTGAGGCAACGAAAAACGGATTGCTCGACGGCACATTGATTTCGGGCATGGCCCTGAGCCTGGGCCGCACACTCGGCGGCTTGTTGATTGGCGGCGGCCTCGGCCTCTTGCTGGGCTTGCTGCTGGGTCTGTCGCGTACCAGCGAACGGGTGCTCGGCCCGACCCTCGCCGCCCTGCGCCAGATCGCGATTTTCGCCTGGGTGCCGTTGCTCACCGCCTGGTTCGGTCTGGGCGAATTGGCGAAGTGGGTGTTCGTCGCCCTCGCCGCTTTCTTTCCGTTGTTTGTCGCGACTCAACGCAGCGTCGCCAACCTCTCGCCACAGCTCAACGAAGCCGCGCAGGTCCTGCGCCTGAGCCTCGCCCAACGCCTGCGTCGACTGGTATTGCCGGGCGCTGCGCCGGGGATTTTCGCCGGCCTGCGCCTGAGCCTGATCTACGCCTGGCTGGGCACCATCGGCGCCGAATATTTCATGCCGTCCAACGGCGGCATCGGCAGCCAGATGATCGGCGCCCAACAACTGCTGCGCATGGACCTGATCATGGCCGGGATGCTGCTGGTCGGCCTCACCGGCGCCCTGCTCAACCTCATTGGCCAACGCCTGGAAATCCGCGCCACCCGCTGGAGACACGCATGAACGCACCGATTGTCAGCTTCAACCATGTAGGCAAATCCTTCGACGTCGACGGTTTCGAACTGGAGGCGATTCGCGAATTCAACCTCGACATTGCCGAGGGCGAATTCGTCGCCATCGTCGGTTCCAGCGGCTGCGGCAAATCCACTTTGCTGCGCTTGTTGGTGGGCCTCGACACGCAGTTTCGCGGGCAGATCACAGTCGATGGCAAAGCCGTCAACGGCGTCGGTGGCGAGCGCGGCATCGTGTTTCAGGAGCACCGTCTATTCCCGTGGCTGACGGTGGCCGACAACATCGGCCTGGGCTTGGTGAACGAGCCGCTGGCTGCCTCCGAAAAGCAGCAACGCATCAACGATTTCATCGAACTGGTAGGCCTGCGCGACTTCACCCGCGCCTACCCGCATCAACTTTCCGGCGGCATGGCTCAGCGCGTGGCGATTGCTCGCGGCCTGGTGGCGAGCCCACGGATCCTGTTGCTCGACGAACCTTTCGGCGCCCTCGACGCGCTGACCCGCCAGCAGATGCAGGACGAACTGCTGGCGATTCGCGAACGGGCAAAGATCACCACGATTCTGGTCACCCACGATGTCGAGGAAGCGATTTTCCTCGCCGACCGCGTGGTGGTCATGGAGCCGCGCCCGGGCCGGATCAAACAGGTGGTGGACATCGCCCTGCCCCATCCGCGCCAGCGCAGCAGTTTCGACTTCCACCAGTTGCGCGAAGAACTGCTGCACGAACTGACCAGTGACGACCATTACCAACCGAGCGCACCGGTGCAGATCCGCGATCTGCCGCTGTCGTTCATTGCCTGCTGAACAGGAGCCTGTCGATGCCGCAACGTCCCAACTTTCTGGTGATTCTGGCCGATGATCTCGGCTTCTCCGACATCGGAGCCTTCGGCGGCGAAATCGCCACGCCGAACCTCGATGCGCTGGCCAACAATGGCTTGCGCCTGACCGATTTTCACACCGCACCGACCTGCTCGCCGACCCGCTCGATGCTGCTCACCGGCACCGATCACCACATCGCCGGCATTGGCACCATGGCCGAAGCCCTGACCCCGGAACTGATCGGCAAGCCGGGCTACGAGGGTTACCTCAATGACCGTGTCGTCGCGCTGCCGGAGTTGCTGCGTGAGGCCGGTTATCAGACTTTGATGAGCGGCAAATGGCACCTGGGCCTGACCGCCGAACTGGCGCCCCACGCCCGCGGTTTCGAGCGTTCGTTCTCGCTGCTGCCCGGCGCGGCGAACCATTACGGATTCGAACCGACCTACGACGAACACACGCCCGGCCTGCTGAAATCCACCCCGGCGCTGTACATCGAAGACGACACCTTCATCGACGAATTGCCGAAGGATTTCTATTCCTCCGACGCCTTCGGCGACAAGCTGTTGCAGTACCTCAAGGAGCGTGACCAGAGCCGGCCATTCTTCGCCTACCTGCCGTTTTCCGCGCCGCACTGGCCGTTGCAGGCGCCCGCCGACATCGTCGAAAAATATCGTGGCCGCTATGACGCGGGACCGGAAGTGCTGCGCCTCGAGCGTCTGGAAAAACTCAAGGCGCTGGGACTGATCGAGCCGGATGTCGAACCGCATCCGCTGATCCAGCTGACCGCGCAATGGGACGCGCTGAGCGATGAACAAAAACGCATTTCCGCCCGGGCGATGGAAGTCTACGCAGCGATGGTCGAGCGCATGGACTGGAACATCGGCCGCGTCGTCGATTATCTGCGTCAACAAGGTCAGCTCGACAACACCTTCATCCTGTTCATGTCCGACAACGGTGCCGAAGGCGCGCTGCTGGAAGCCTTCCCGAAATTCGGTCCGCAGCTGATGACGTATCTGAGCCAGCATTACGACAACAGCCTCGACAACATCGGCCGCGCCAATTCCTACGTCTGGTACGGACCGAACTGGGCGCAGGTGGCGACCGCACCGTCACGCCTGTTCAAGGCCTTCACCACCGAGGGCGGGATTCGCGTTCCGGCGCTGCTGCACTATCCGCAGCTCCCGTTGAAGGGGCAGATCAGCCATGGTTTCGGCACGGTGATGGACATCACGCCGACCATTCTCGATCTGGCCGGCGTGCGCCATCCCGGCAAGCAGTGGCACGGTAAAACGGTGGCGCCTTTGCGCGGTAAATCGTGGCTGGGGTTCTTGTCCGGCGAGACGGCGCAGGTGCATGACGAACACACCGTCACCGGGTGGGAACTGTTCGGGCGCCGGGCGATTCGGCAGGGGCAGTGGAAAGCGGTGTGGATCCCCGGCCCGGTGGGGCCGGCGACCTGGCAGCTGTACG
This sequence comes from Pseudomonas sp. 58(2021), assembly GCF_017491585.1. Taxonomy (NCBI): domain Bacteria; kingdom Pseudomonadati; phylum Pseudomonadota; class Gammaproteobacteria; order Pseudomonadales; family Pseudomonadaceae; genus Pseudomonas; species Pseudomonas sp. 58(2021). The sequence goes on along the minus strand of NZ_JAFGYZ010000020.1, from coordinate 111,206 downwards.
ATCTGAGCAGTGATCCGGGGGAGATTCATGACCTGGCGTCGAGCCAGCCGCAGAGGCTGGAAGCGCTGATCGAGCATTGGCAGCGGTATGTGGAGGAGACTGGGGTGATTTTGAGTGAGTCGCCATTTCAGCCGGATTGAGGGGGACAAGATCAAGAGCTCCCCTCACCCCAGCCCTCTCCCCCAGGAGAGGGAGCAGACCGAGGTGTATAGCGTTATACGTCGACCTGGAAAACCGAGTCGATTATGGATTCAGCACATCAGGATCACGTCGGCGTTCTTCTCCAATATCCCCCAATCAGTCCCCTCTCCCCCCGGGAGAGGGTTAGGGCTGGTTCTCAAGCCGAACATACAAAGTCAATTCACCTCAATTGCCTTCCCCGCCAACCCTTCATTTTCCTTGCGAACAAACCGGTTCGCCCGCCCGAACGTCCCGAAATCGTTAAACCGAACCCCCATCTCCCGCATCACTTTATGCGCCACCGGCACCGTCAACTGGCGAATGTAAAACGGCTCCTTCACCACAAAATGATGAATCCCGTGACTGCTGCCGAAGTTGAAGCAGAACGCCTGCAACGGCCACAGCCACCACGGGTTCAACACTTGGCACTGCTGCAGCACATTGCCCGACTCCACATCCCCGTAGTAATGCATGTTCGAACTGATGAAGTGCAGGCAGAAGGTGCGCAACACGTTCGGGCCGATGATCACCACAGCCGCGATGTCGATCACTTGCATCACCGACAACGTGGTCGCCGACCATTCGATCGGCGAGCCCATCAAGTAAGCGATGCCATTGGCCGCGTGGAACCCGAGAAACACATACCACGCCCCCCAATGCACCAGCGCCAGCGGCGCGTAGACCTTCAGCGTGCGTTTGATGATGCTGTACTTGTGCGCCCAGGTCTTGGCCCGGAGCATGCGGATAAGCGCCGACATCACGTTGTCGCCAACCATCAGCAACCGCGCAAAACCCCAGGGTTCGCCATTGGTGATCGCCCGCTCTTCCATGTCGGTTTCGGTGCCGGACACCTTGTGATGATTGAGGTGCAGATGACGGCGGATCCACGGGTTGATCGTGCTCGGCCGCGCCAGCCACACCAGGCCCATCATCAGGTTGTGCGGCACACGCTGTTTGCGGAAATACATGCTGTGGATCAGGTCGTGTTCGAGTTCGTGGGTCAGCGAAGCGAAAAAGGCGTTCAATAGCAAGCACACCCACCACGCCATATGCCCGGTGATGTAGAGCGCCGCCGATCCGATCATCCCGACCAGGGCGAAGGCCAGAATCCCCGCACCAAGAGCATCCTGATGCTTGAGAATCGGGTAGCGCTCGCGCAGCTCGACGCCTTTGGCCAGCACCACTTCGCGAATATGCGCTGATCGCTGGGCAGCATTGTGTCGCTGGGGACTTGCAGAAGTACGGTCCATGCTTCCATCCTCTGATTATTGATGTTCGTATCCTGCCCCGCGCGGACTCCAAACGCGGTAGCCGAGAACGCCAACCTGTTGACCGGAAGCGCCAATCAGCATGAAGGAACCGACTTCTCTCGCCAGCTGGACCCGCGCCCTGCGCAAGCAACTCGACGCGCTGGGGCTGGACAGCACTGCCCTGTGCCAGCAGGCCGGGCTCGATCCGCAACTGATGGACGACCCGAACGCCCGCTATCCGTTGTCCGCGACCACACGCCTGTGGGAAATCGCAGTGCAGGTCAGCGGTGATCCGGCGATCGGTTTGCGGGTGTCGCGGTTTGTCAGCCCCACGACCTTTCATGCGCTGGGCTATGCGTTGGTGGCCAGCGGCAGCCTGCGGGAAGTGTTCGAGCGGATCGTGCGTTATCACCAGGTGGTCAGCGACGCGCTGGAACTGGAGCTGACCCGCACCGAAGACCGCTATCGGTTTCGCCTGAAGATCCCGGTCGACAACCCGGCGCCTGCCTTCGAAGCCATCGACGCCTTCGCCGCGATCTACGTGCGTACCTGCCGCAATCGCCTCGGCCGCGACTACGCGCCACTGGCGGTGTACCTGCGCCGCCCGGAACCCACCGATGCACATCAATGGCACAAAGTGTTCCGCTCGCCGGTGCATTTTTCAGCCGAAGAAGACTGCATCGAGTTCGCCCTCGCCGACTTCGACAGTCACCTCGACGACGCCAACCCGGAACTGGCCGAGCACAACGAAGCGGTGCTCAAACGCACCCTCGCCCAGCTCCAGCCCCTGACCTGGGAGCGCAAGGTGCGCGACGCCATCGAAGAACAACTGCCCGAAGGCGAGCCCAGCGCCGAACGCATCGCCCAGGCTCTGCACTTGAGCCTGCGCAGTCTGCAACGGCACCTGGCGGACGAGGGTTGCCGCTTCGACACCCTGCTGAATGAAAGCCGCGAAAACCTCGCGCTGCTGCACCTGCGCGATCCGCAATGCTCGCTGAGCGAGGTCAGTTATTTACTGGGATTTGCCGATACCAGCAGCTTCAGCCGGGCGTTCAAGCGCTGGACCGGGATGACGCCGGGGCAGTTTCGGGATCAGTTGCGCTGACGGGGCTGGAATTTGTTCTGAATCGACCAGCCTCTTCGCGGGCAAGCCCGCTCCCACAAGGATTGGGGCGTACAAAAATCCGCGTCACACCTCGACCATTGTGGGAGCGGGCTTGCCCGCGAAAGCGCCCGTCAGACCAACATAAACCCCAGTTCAAACACGGTGCCATTTGCATCACTGCTGACCCGCACCCGCCCCCCATGCAACTGCATGATCGACTGCAAGATCGCCAATCCCAATCCGCCGGAATCTCCCGGTTCGGCGCGGGACGGGTCGACGCGGTAGAAGCGGTCGAACAGTTTGCCCAGATGCTCCTGCGCGATGACCGGGCCCAGGTTATGGACCTGCAGCCAGCACACGCCTGGTTCATCGCGCCGGCGCAAGCTGATGACAGATCCGGCATCGGCATGGCGCACGGCGTTGGCCAACAGGTTGCCCAAGGCGCGTTGCAGCAGTTGTTGATCCGCCAGCAGTTCACCGCTGAACGTGTTTTCGAGGCGGATTTCCCGGTCATCGGCCAGGGCTTCGAAGTAGTCGCACAACTCTTCGCCGATATCGTGCAGCTTGAGCGGGCGCAGATCGAGCGCCCGTTCGGCCTGCTCTGCGCGGGCGAGAAACATCAGGTTTTCGGCCATACGCTTGAGCCGTTCGAACTCTTCCATGTTCGACGCCAGTACATCCTGATACTCGGTGCTGGTGCGCGGGTGATTCAGTGCCTGGCCGTTGCTCGCCAGCAAGGTGTGCAGGGGCGTGCGGATTTCATGGGCGAGGTCGGCGGAAAACTGTGAGAGACGCTGAAAACCGTCGTCGAGCCGCCCGAGCATGCCGTTCAACGCTTGTACCGGCTCCAGCAATTCGGTTGGCGTGCCGGTGGTGGGAACCCGTTGGTCGAGGCTGCGCAGGTCGATACCACGCAGCGCCTCACTCAGCTTGCGCAGAGGCCGCAAACCGCGGCGCAACAGCACCAGGCCAAGGGTGAAGGCGAGCACGGCACCCAGTCCGACGGCCAGATACAAACGCAGGCGATAGCTGCCGAGCATCTGCTCGCGCTCGCTCAAGACCTTGCCGGCGATCACGGTCAGCGATTCGCCGTTCGGGCCTTGGGCCTGACCTGACAACAGGGCCAGTTCGACACCGTCCGACGCTTCCCAGATCAGCACATCGCTGCGTTGCGGCGGTTGATCCCGGGGGATGGCCGGCACCGACGGCAGTGCGCGTTGGCGAGGGTTGATCGTGATCACATTCGAGCCGTCCGCGCGTTGCACCAGCAGCAGACTGTCGAGGTTGCCGAGCATGTTCTGGTACAGCCGTGGCCGCGCCTGCAAGGCGTCGAGGCTGTCGCTGTCGGCGAGCAATGCGCGTACTTGCTCCAGACGACCGAGCAACGCCATGTCGTCGCGCCAGGCGAGTTCCGAGGCCAGCGAGCGATACAGGAACACGCCGATCGCGCCGAGTACCAGCGCACAAACGGCGGCGAACGCCAGGGCAAGGCGCCAGGCGATCGACCTAGCGCGCATCGTCGGGCGCTTCGAGTTGATAACCGACCCCGCGCACGGTGTGGATCAGTTTCGGCATGTACGAATCATCGACTTTCGAACGCAGCCGGCGCACCGCGACTTCGACCATGTTGGTGTCGCTGTCGAAATTCAGGTTCCACACCTGCGAAGCGATCAGCGTGCGCGACAGCACTTCACCCTGACGGCTGGCGAGCAAATGCAGCAAGGCGAACTCCTTGTTGGTCAGGGCGATGCGCTGGCCGCCCCGGCTGACCCGACGGCGCAGCACGTCGATTTCCAGATCGGCGATGCTGTACGACTCGGCTTCGCGCATCGGCCCACGCCGTAGCAACGTCCGTACCCGTGCGAGCAATTCGGCGAAGGCGAATGGCTTGAGCAAATAGTCATCGGCCCCCAGCTCGAGGCCGCGCACGCGGTCCTCGATGGCATCCTTCGCCGTCAGGAACAACACCGGCGTGGCACCACGCTGGCGGATCAGTTGCAGCAATTGCCAGCCGTTGAGGCCCGGCAGCATCACGTCGAGGATGATCAGGTCATACTCTTGCTGCTCAATAAAGTAGCGACCGTCGAGGCCATTCAGCGCCACGTCCACGGCAAAACCCGACTCTCCCAGCCCTTTGGCGATGAAGTTCGCGGTTTTGGCTTCATCTTCTACGACCAGCAAACGCATGGCACACCTCGATTGATCAGAAGCACAGGCTAGGCCCCTTCGGCGACGTTGCCCATTACAAACATGTAATCCGACTGACGAGGTTACGACGGGGACCGGCGGATAAGGTGGCGGCCTTCGCTTTTGGAGCCTGCCCATGACCGCTAAATACTTGATCGCCAGCCTGGCAATCAGCCTCGGCGCCACCGCATTCGCCGCACCTGAGCTGCCCCGTCATGCCGACCTCGATCTGAAAACCGCACGGCGGCTGGCCGATGCAACGCTGGAAAACTGCACTGGCACGGTGTCGGTGCTCGACCGTGGCGGCAACCTGCTGGTGACCTTGCGCGGCGACGGTATCGGCCCGCACAACACCGCCGCCAGCCAACGCAAGGCCTACACCGCGCTATCGACGAAAACCCCGACCCGGGTGTTCGCCGAGCGCGCCCGCAGCAATCCGGAAACCGCCAACCTCAACACCCTCGATGAGTTGCTGTTGCTCGGCGGCGGCATCCCGCTGTTCGCCGGCAAGGAACTGGTCGGCGCCATGGGCGTGGCCGGCTCCGGCGGCGGTGAGCAGGACGAAACCTGCGCAATCAAGGCTGCCAACATCGTCGGCCTGTCCATCAACCGTACTTGAACCCAGGAGCATCACCATGACCCCACTGCGCATCACTTTTGCCGCGCTCGGCCTGAGCGCTTTTTCGAGCCTGGCGCTGGCTGCCGGCAACCCGCTGAGCGTGCACGTACTCAATCTGGAAAACGGCCTGCCGTCGCCGGGCATCAACGTGACGCTGGAACGTCATGTCGGCCAGGACTGGCAGCCGCTGGCGCAGGGCACCACCAATGAACAGGGGCGTATTGCCGAGCTGTTCCCGGCGAACAAGCCGTTCGAGGCGGGTGAATATCGGGTGGTGTTCAAGACCGGCGAGTACTTCGAGAAGACGAAGCACGAGACGTTTTTTCCGGAAATTCCGGTGATTTTCAAAGTAAAGCAGACGGATCAGCACTATCACATTCCGCTGCTGCTGAGCCCGTATGGCTTCTCGACCTATCGCGGTTCGTAGGCCTCATGCAACCGCCCCATTGGAGCGAGCGGACTCACTCCAATGGGGATGATTGGAACTTACGCGTCGTCGACCTTGAAATCGAAAATGCGCGTAAAAGGCGATCTCTCACGATTATTCGTCTGGAACGCAACTGCGGAGTAGAAACGTACATCCAGCTTAGAATCATTAGTCCAGAAGCCATTAGAATCAGCGCTGGCCGACGCCAGTTCTGTACCATCAATCGGGATTGAAACCACGCCCACCGTCCAGCCTGGCCGAGCGGTGCCAGAAAAATTTACGGGATTATTGACGGTGCCAATCGGGCTATTGACCACAGGCGGTTCGATGCTTTTGTTTTCAGTGAGCTTGCTGTGATCAACGCCGCTGTTTGCTTTACTGTTCATCGGGTCCAACTCCTTTTGTGGTCATATTCGACCCACCTCTTGTACGCCGCCCGACATGCGTCCGCTACTGTCAGATCTGACAGGTGGCGCGCAGTTTTTCCATGTCCAGAATCTCGATTTCCCCATAACCGAGACCAATGATTCCCTGATCTTTCAGGTCCTTGAGGATCTGGTTGGTGGTCTGCCGCGACAGCGACAACATCGACGCCAACTGTTCCTGGGGCAGTTGCAGCACACGGCGTGGCGGGTCGAGTTCGCCGTAGCCTTCGGCAATCATCAGCAGGCGGTGAGCCAGACGCGCCGGGGCCGGCAACAGGCTCAGCTGTTCAAGATTGATGAAAGTCAGGCGCAGTTTGTGGCTCATCAACAGCGCAAGATGCCGCCAGTAGACGGGTTGCTCGTCGAGCAGTTTCAGCAGCGTGGCCTGGGGAATGTTCAGCAGGGTGCAAGGCCCGACCGCATAAGCATCGTGGGTACGTGGCTGGCCGTCGAACAGGCAGATTTCGCCGAACCAGTGCGGCGCCTCCACCAGGCTCAGCAGCGCCTCCTTGCCATGCTCGCTGACTGCGCCGATGCGTACCGCGCCGTCGAGCACCGCGTACAGCCCGCACGGCGCATCACCGCGCTGGAACAGCCGCTGCCCCGCCGCCAGCCGCCGCTCCCGGGCCGCCGCCAGCAGACTATCCTGAAAGGACAGCGGCAGATGACTGAACCATTGCCCGGTCAACAGGCGCTCGCGCCAGACCTTATCCATGCGTTCTCCTAAAGATTGTCGCCTGCCTGACAGAGCGAGCCGTGAATCCGGGGCATGATTCGATCACCCTACAGGAGGAACAACAATGAAAAGCCTCGTCGATCATTTGAGTCAATACGCCGCTTACCACCGTGACCCGCGCAACATTGCCAGCCACTTTATCGGGATTCCGCTGATTGTGGTGGCGGTGGCCGTGCTGTTGTCGCGGCCGGAATGGTCGGTGGGCAACTTGTGGATTTCCCCGGCGGGGATCGTGGCCCTTGCTTCGGCATGGTTTTACCTGCGCCTGGAGCTGAAACTCGGGATTTTGATGACCGTGCTGATGGGGCTGTCGGTCTGGGCCGGGCATGTCCTGGCGCAGCAGAGCACCCTGGTCTGGCTGAGCGCAGGTCTTGCGATGTTTGTGATCGGCTGGGTGATCCAGTTTGTCGGGCACCACTATGAAGGGCGCAAACCGGCGTTTGTCGATGACTTGAGCGGGTTGATCGTCGGGCCGTTGTTCGTGGTGGCCGAGCTGGCGTTCATGCTCGGGATGCGCCATGAGCTGAAAGAGCAGATCGAGGCGCGGGCGGGCGTGGTGCGGGTCAATCCGAATCGCGCGGCTGTCTAAAAAGCATTCGTCGGATCGCCGCCCGGAGCAAGCCCGCTCCGGGCGGCGATCCGACGAAGCTTTTGATTTTAAAGGTTGGCGACTTTCTGCCAGACCTTCGGTTTGAAGAACAGCGTCTCACCCTTGGCCAACCCGGTCAGGCTGTCGTGATCTTTCACCACTTCCGCTTCGATCAGATCGGTTTGACCTTCAACCTTCAACGTCACCCGCGTGGTCGCACCCAGCGGCCGGATATCGCGGACTTCAGCGGCGTGGTGATCCTCCAGTTCATGCCGCGACAGCGACACTTCGTGCGGGCGGAACAGCACGTGGTTGTCATCCCCCAGATGCAGACGGTTCGAATCGCCGAGGAAGTGATAGACGAAATCGCTGGCCGGGTTTTCGTAGACGTCGCCCGGTGAGCCGATCTGTTCGATCACACCCTTGTTCATCACCACGATGCGGTCGGCCACTTCCATCGCTTCCTCCTGATCGTGGGTCACAAACACCGACGTCAGGTTGATGTCTTCGTGCAGGCGCGCCAGCCAGCGCCGCAGCTCCTTGCGCACCTTGGCATCGAGGGCGCCGAACGGCTCGTCGAGCAGCAGCACTTTCGGCTCCACCGCCAAGGCTCGGGCCAGGGCGATACGTTGGCGCTGGCCGCCGGACAATTGCTCCGGATAACGATCCGACAGCCAGTCCAGTTGCACCATGTTCAGCAACTCGTGAACCTTGGTCGCGATCTGGCTTTCGCTCGGGCGCTGGTTTTTCGGCTTCATGCGCAGGCCGAATGCGACGTTGTCGAACACCGTCATGTGGCGGAACAGGGCGTAGTGCTGGAACACGAAACCGACGTTGCGATCACGCACGTCGTGACCGGACACGTCTTCGCCGTGGAACACGATGTTGCCGTTATCCGGGGTTTCCAGACCGGCAATAATGCGCAGCAAGGTGGTCTTGCCGCAGCCGGACGGGCCGAGCAGCGCCACCAGTTCACCGCTTTGGATGTCCAGGCTGATGTTGTCCAGCGCCTTGAACGCATTGAAATTCTTGCTGACGTTACGCACTTCGATCGACATGAATTATTCCTCCGCGGCGCTGGCGCGCAGGCGGTTGATACGGTTTTCGCTCCACTGCTTGAGCAGCAGGATGAAGAGCGCCAGGATCAGCAACAGGCTCGCCACGGCGAACGCGGCCACGTGGTTGTATTCGTTGTAGAGGATCTCGACGTGCAGCGGCAAGGTGTTGGTCACCCCGCGAATGTGCCCGGAAACCACCGACACCGCACCGAACTCACCCATGGCCCGCGCGGTACACAGCACCACGCCATAGATCAGGCCCCATTTGATGTTGGGGACGGTCACGTGCCAGAACATCTGCCAGCCATTGGCGCCGAGCAGACGCGCGGCTTCTTCTTCCTGAGTGCCTTGTTCCTGCATCAGCGGGATCAGCTCACGGGCCACGAACGGCACGGTGACGAAGATCGTCGCCAGCACGATGCCCGGCAGGGCGAAGACGATCTGGATGTCGTGATCCTGCAGCCACGGCCCGAACAGGCCCTGGGCGCCGAACATCAACACGTAGACCAGACCGGCGATCACCGGCGACACCGAGAACGGCAGGTCGATCAGCGTCACCAGCATACTCTTGCCACGGAACGAGTATTTGCTCACGCACCACGCGGCGCTGACGCCGAACACCAGGTTCAGCGGCACCGAAATCAGCACGGCGATTACGGTGAGTTTCAGGGCCGACAGGGCATCCGGCTCAAAGATCGCCGTGAAGAAGGCACCGAGGCCGTTCTTCAAACCCTGCGACACCACGATGAACAGCGGCAGCAGCAGAAACAGGAAGAAAATCAGCCAGCCGAGGCCGATCAGAATCCGCCGCGAAGTGGCACTGCCACGCCGGGCAGCGTTGGCCGAGGAAGCGGCCGCAATAGACGATTGGGACATGGTTCGCGCCTCCTTATGGGGTTTCGATGCGCCGCTGCAGCAAGTTGATCAGCAGCAACAGGACGAAGGAAACCACCAGCATCAACACGCCGATGGAGGTAGCGCCGGTGTAATCGTACTGGTCGAGCTTGACCATGATCAGCAACGGCAGGATCTCGGTTTTCATCGGCATGTTACCGGCGATGAAAATCACCGAACCGTACTCGCCGACGCCCCGGGCGAACGCCAGGGCGAAACCGGTCAGCCAGGCCGGCAACAGCGCCGGCAGCAGGATGTGGCGGAACACCTGCAACGGTTTGGCCCCCAGGCACGCCGCCGCTTCTTCGACTTCACGCGGGATGTCGGCCAGCACCGGCTGCACCGTGCGCACCACGAACGGCAGCGTCACGAAGGTCAGTGCCAGGGTGATCCCGAGCGGGGTGTAGGCGATCTTGAAACCGAGGTCGGCGGCGAACTGCCCGACCAGCCCGGTCGGCGTGTACAGCGCCGTCAGCGCAATACCGGCCACCGCGGTCGGCAGGGCGAACGGCAGATCGATCATCGCGTCGATCACCTTGCGCCCCGGGAACGTGTAACGCACCAGCACCCAGGCCAGCAACGTGCCGATGATGCCGTTGATGATCGCGGCGCACAGTGCAGTGCCGAAACTCAGCTTCAGTGCAGCGAGAACGCGGGGCGCGGAGATGATCGTCCAGAACTGATCCCAGGTGAGTTGGGCGGCGTGGACGAACATCGCCGCCAGCGGGATTAGCACAATCAGGCTGAGGTACACCAAGGTGTAGCCCAGCGTCAGCCCGAAGCCGGGTATGACGGGGGAGATACGACGCGACATAAAAGTCCTTGGTTAAAAACGCATCAATGTGGGAGCAGGCTTGCTCGCGAATGGGCCCTATCATTCAACATTTACGTCGTCTGACACACCGTCTTCGCGAGCAAGCCCGCTCCCACATGGTTTCGTGCCTGAGCATCAGGCTCGTTTCATTTGAGATTACTGCGCCTGATAGATCTGGTCGAACACGCCTCCGTCGTTGAAGAATTTCGGCTGCGCGGTTTTCCAGCCGCCGAAGTCCTTGTCGATGGTCACCAGCTCCAGTTTAGGGAACTGCTGGGCGTACTTGGCCGCCACGTCCTTGTCTCGCGGGCGGTAGAAGTTCTTCGCCGCGATTTCCTGGCCGGCCGGGCTGTACAGGTGCTTGAGGTAGGCTTCGGCGATCTGCTCGTTGCCCTTCTTCTCGGCGTTCTTGTCGACCACAGCCACCGGTGGTTCGGCGAGGATCGACAGCGAAGGCACGACGATATCGAACTTGTCCTTGCCGCCATCTTCCTTCAGCGCCAGGAAGGCTTCGTTTTCCCAGGCCAGCAACACGTCACCCTGACCGTTGTTGACGAAGGTGATGGTCGAGCCACGGGCGCCGGTGTCCAGTACCGGAACGTGCTTGAACAGGGTCTGTACGTATTCCTTGGCTTTGGCTTCGTTGCCGCCGTTGGCTTTCAGGCCGTAGGCCCACGCGGCGAGGAAGTTCCAGCGCGCACCGCCGGAGGTTTTCGGGTTCGGGGTGATCACCGAGACGTCGTTCTTGATCAGATCGCCCCAGTCCTTGATGCCTTTCGGGTTGCCCTTGCGCACCAGGAACACGATAGTCGAAGTGTACGGGGTGCTGGCGTCCGGCAGACGCTTCTGCCAGTCAGCCGGCAGGGTCTTGCCGAGCTTGGCGATTTCGTCGATGTCGCCGGCCAGCGCCAGGGTCACGACGTCGGCGCGCAGACCATCGATCACCGCACGGCCCTGCTTGCCCGAACCGCCGTGGGATTGCTGGATTTTCACGGTGTCGCCGGCATGCTCGGCTTGCCAGTACTTCACGAATTCGGCGTTGTAATCCTGATACAGCTCGCGAGTCGGGTCGTACGACACGTTGAGCAGTTCATAATCCTTGGCAACCGCGGAACCGGCAAACACGGCACTGGCCAGGGCGGCCAAAGCGTAACGGCGAATCGACGACATGGTGAAAGCTCCTGGAATTCTGGGTGGTGGCTTTTTCTTATGGATTGCGAAAATCGGGTTGCCAGTAAAGATCACCGCCTGCGCCCACTCTTGCATTGATCCCCGGCAAGAGCGGGCGCAGGCTGGAATCTTTTGGATTCAGCTCGGTTTGTTGCCCGGTTGCTGCAGACGGAATTTCTCTTTGCGTTCGATCTGGACCACTTGCGCGTTGTGCACAGTAATTTCCACCGCACCGAAACGCAGGTCGCGCAAGGCGCTCTGGATTTCACGCAGAATGGTGGTTTCGTCCTGACCGTCAACGCTACGCAGGGATGCGCTCATGGTGCTGCTCCTTTGTATGGGATATGCCTGGCAGTGGGCGGCACTGCGTTCGGCGTGGGAGCAATATAAGAGAGGCGCGGATATTCTTAAAAAGACTATTTAAGAATGTTTATATAACTGGAAAACATTATGTGATGCAGCAAGGGTTTGCGGCGGATTTACCCTTTCGCATGTCCGCCGGTCCCGCCGCTCAACCGATTGCCGGGGCCCTGCTCCAATCAATCAACGTCTCGGGCACAGGCCGCCCGAACCAGTAGCCCTGCCCCAGATCGCAAGCCTGCTCGAGCAGGAACGCCGCCTGCTCGGCCTGCTCGATGCCCTCGGCATGCACCTGCATGCCCATGCTGCGGGCCAGGGCGATGATCACCCGGACAATCGCTGCATCGTCTTCGTCCCAAGGGAGGCCGGCGACGAATCCCTGGTCGATCTTGAGCTTCTGCACCGGCAGGCGCTTGAGCCGCAACAGCGACGAGTAACCGGTGCCAAAATCATCGATGGCCAGACGAATCCCCAGCTCGCGCAGACGATGCATCTGTTCCAGCGCCACTTCCGGATCGTCCATCACCGCGCTTTCGGTGACTTCCAGTTCCAGATAGGCCGGATCCAGCCCGGTGTCGTGCAGCACCTGCGCGACCTGCTCATACAACTCGCGACGGGCGAACAAGCGTGACGACACGTTCACCGCGACAAACGACAGCACCACCCCGGCCTGCTGCCATTGGCACATCTGCCGGCAGGCCTGCTGCATGACCCAGGCGTCGATTTCCGAGATCAGCCCGGTGCGCTCGGCAATCGGGATGAACTCCGCCGGCGACACCAGGCCCCGCTGCGGATGCTCCCAGCGCACCAGCGCCTCGACGCCGATCAGGCGACTGGTTTTCAGGTCGTGCACCGGTTGGTAGTAGACCCGCAGCTCCTGCTGCTCCAGCGCGCGGCGCAATTCGAAGGCGATTTCGACCCGCTGCTGGGCGTGGGCCGTGAGTTCTTCGGTGTACAGCGCGTAGCCATTGCGGCCACTGCTCTTGGCCTTGAACAGCGCCGCATCGGCGTTGCGCAGCAGCTGTTCGGCGCTCAAGGCATCGCTGGGGAAGAGACTGATGCCGAGGCTGGCGTTGATGAACAATTCGTGGCTGTCGAGGCAGAACGGCTCCTTGAGTGCATCGAGAATACGTTGGGCCAGCGCCGCCGCCTGCGCCGGCTGTGGACAACTTTCCATCAACACCGCGAACTCGTCGCCACCCAGGCGCGCCAGCGTGATGCCCGATCCGAACAACGCCTGCAAACGCACAGCAACCGCCTTGAGCAAACGGTCGCCGATGTTGTGGCCGAGGCTGTCGTTGATCAGCTTGAAGTGATCGAGGTCGATCATCAGCAGCGCGCAGCCGCGCTTGTGGGTTTGCGCCGAAGCCAGTGCCTGCTCGGCGCGGTCGCTGAACAGCAGGCGGTTTGGCAAGTCGGTCAACGGATCATGGTGAGCCAGATGCTTGAGCTCGTGCTCGGAGTCCTTGATCGCGCTGATGTCGGAAAATACCGCGACGTAATGACTGAGGCGACCGTCATCGTCGCGTATCACCCGGATGGTTTGCCACTGTGGATAAATTTCTCCGCTCTTGCGCCGGTTCCAGATCTCGCCGCTCCATTCATCCTGCGCCTGCAACGTGGCGAACATCGCCTGATAGAAGCCTGGTGGATGGTGGCCGGACTTGAACAGGCTGGGCTGCCGACCGAGCACTTCGTCGTGCTGATAACCGGTGATCTCCATGAACGCGCGATTGACGTGCACGATCAGCCCTTGTCGGTCCGTGACCAGCACGCCTTCACGTGTGCAATCGAACACCGCGGCGGCCTGGCGCAGACGTTCGCGATCGGCCTGACGCTCGCGCAACCGGGCACCGATGCCCAGGCATTCGAACAGACGCGCCCGGGCGAGGAAGATCAGCCCGGCACTGAGCGCCGCAAAGACGTAACCGTTGATCAGTTGCCAACGCAACGGGTCAGCGGAGCTATCGAAGAAACTGTTCAATAAATAGCCAGTACCTTGCAGCCAGACAACGGCAAGAACCAGGTAAAGCAGCGCTGCACGCAAGGCATCGCGGTATGTGGCAGACATTCGGCCGTCCATGTCCCTACAAAAAATGCCGGGATTATAGGTCAAGAAACATCCAGCCATCTCTTATCTGAAAGGGCGACTGGTTTTATCTGTGTGCTTGGTGATAATGCAACGGCTGTTTTTTCTCTATCGAGGGCCCTATAGCCTATGTGGTACGAAGGTTTTCTTGGCTTGTCGGCCTGGTCGCTGGTCGCCGTGACCCTGCTGATGACCCACGTGACGATTGTTGCCGTCACGGTCTACTTGCACCGCTACTCGGCTCATCGCTCTCTGGAGCTGAATGCCGGGCTGAAGCATTTCTTCCGATTCTGGCTGTGGCTGACCACGGCGCAGAACACCCGCGAGTGGACGGCCATCCACCGCAAGCACCACGCCAAATGCGAAACCGAAGATGACCCGCACAGTCCGGTCGTCAAAGGCCTGTCCACGGTACTGCGCAAAGGGGCCGAGCTGTACCGCGAAGAAGCGCAGAACCCCGAGACCCTGCGCATCTATGGCAAGAACTGCCCGGAAGACTGGATCGAGCGCAACCTCTACAGCCGCTATCGCCTGCTGGGCATCGCAATCATGGCGGTCATCGACCTGCTGCTGTTCGGCACCATCGGCATCACCATCTGGGCGATCCAGATGATGTGGATCCCGGTCTGGGCCGCCGGCGTGGTCAACGGTCTCGGTCACGCCGTCGGCTACCGCAACTTCGAATGCCGCGATGCCGCGACCAATCTGGTGCCGTGGGGCATCCTGATCGGCGGCGAGGAGCTGCACAACAACCACCACACCTACCCCAACTCGGCCAAGCTGTCGGTCAAGAAGTGGGAGTTCGACCTCGGCTGGGCCTGGATCAAGGTCTTCTGCTTCCTGCGTCTGGCCAAGGTGCAGCGGGTCGCACCGATCGCCCACCGCGTCGAAGGCAAGGGCAGCCTGGACATGGACACCGCCATGGCGATCCTCAACAACCGTTTCCAGATCATGGCCCAGTACCGCAAGCTGGTGATCGGGCCGCTGGTCAAGCAGGAGCTGGCCAAGGTCGATCATTCGGTACGCCACCAGTTCCATCGCGCCAAGCGTCTGCTCTCCCGTGAAACCAGCCTGCTCGAGGATCGCCATCACGCGCGCATCCAGAACATGCTCGAACACAGCCAGGCGCTGAAGGTCATTTACGAAAAACGCCTGGCTCTGCAGCAGATCTGGGTCAAGACCAGCGCAAATGGCCACGACATGCTCGCGGCCATCAAGGAATGGGTCCACGAGGCCGAGGTCAGTGGCATCCAGTCCCTGCGTGAATTCGCCGATCAGTTGAAAACCTACTCGCTTCGCCCTGCCTGATGCCGTTGATCGGTGCGCCCGGCTCCCGGGCGCACCCTTCGGAACTTCACCCGCGATCCCCTATCTCAAAGACACTTCGCCACCCCCGGCGGGCTGTCCCGTGGCCGTTGTCGACTTCCCGGCACGCCCTTTGAGATCCGTGTCGATGGTCAACAACAATCAAAAAGACTCATCCCTTCCCCAGTGGCCAGAGGCCGCACAGACCCTGATGGCATTGATGCACGCCCAGGGCGAAGTGGCGCGCCTGAGCGAACGCGAACAGCTGTTCAGCTCGCTGCTGGTCAGTGTCAACGCCGTGCTTTGGGCCTTCAATTGGGAAACCCGTCAGGTGCTGTACGTCAGCCCCGCCTATGAGCGGATTTTCGGCCGCTCCGCAGCCCTGCTGCTCGCCGACTACAACCAGTGGCGCGACAGCATCTACCCCGATGACCTCGAATATGCTGAACGCAGCCTCGCCGAAGTGCTGCACAAAGGCGCCGTGGAAGACCGCGAATATCGGATCATCGACGCCAACGGTCAGGTGCGCTGGATAAGCGACAAGTGCTTCATCAACCGCCAGGAGGAACCAGGACAACCGGTGATCATCGTCGGCATCGCCGAAGACATCACCGACAAGAAACAGATGGAAACCGAGCTGCAACGGCTGGCCACTACCGACGTGCTGACCCAGAGCAGCAATCGTCGACACTTCTTCGAATGCGCCCACCGGGAATTTGAACAAGCGCGTCTGCAAGGCGCGCAAATGGCGTTCCTGCTGCTGGACATCGATGACTTCAAAGTGATCAACGACACTTATGGCCACCCGGAAGGTGACAACGTGCTGCAACGGATCGCCGAATGCGGGCGAGCATCCTTGCGTCGGGGGGACCTGTTCGGACGGATTGGCGGTGAGGAGTTTGCTGCGGTTTTCCCGGGCTGTGCGCCGGACATGGCGATGCAGGTGGCCGAACGGCTGCAACGGGAAATTCAGCGGCTGAGCTTCAATCACGGTGAACAGACGTTCGGCATTACCGTCAGCCAGGGCCTGACCAGTCTCACCCCGGATGACGAAAGCCTCGACACCCTGTTCGCCCGCGCAGACACGGCGATGTATGAGGCCAAACGGCAGGGCAAGAACCGGATCATTTGCGCCTGACTCCAGACCGGATGCGCAATCAAGCCGCTATTTGCGCATCCGCATCAGCTCCGGCAAGCCGATCTTGAGCAACCGCGCCGTACGGCTCTTCGCCAGTTCCTCGACGCCCTCGTGCTCGGTCAGCCGGGCCATCTGCGCCGCCATGTTCATCACCAGCGCCTCGCGGGAATACACCCCGCCACCGAGCTGGTAGGCCGAGGCAATCAGCTCACGCAGCTCCAGCGGCAGGCGCCAGCGGGTGCGTAGCGCCGAGCCATACGCCGCACCGAACTCCGCCAGCGCATCGCCGACCTCCTCCAGCTCATCCAGCTCGCCGCCGGCCTGCTTCCACTCCTGCAGACAACGCAGCAGCGCCAGATCGCCGAGACGATGGAGCATCCCGGCGCAGTAGCAGCGTTCCTGATCCAGATCGAGCAGACGCGCCAGCGTGCGAGCGTACTCGGCGGTGTGCAGCGACAGGCCCCAATAACGCTCGGCGTAATCGGCGAGGCACGGATCGCTGAGTCGGGCGCTGCGCTTGAGTGCAAGGCCAAGGATCAAGTTCATGCTTTGCCCGGTACCCAGACGATGCAACGCCTGCGCCAGGGTTTGCACCGGCGCGCCATGGTGCTGGGCAGCGCTGTTGGCGGCGGCGATCAACACGGCGGTGATTTGCGGATCGGTGCGGATTTCCTCCTCCAGCAGCTTCAGATCCAGCCCGTTGGGGTTGAGGCTGCGCTTGACCGCCACTTGCACGTCGGTCATCAACGGCGCGCCGTCGGCCTGCTCGCGGCGACGTTCGAGGAATACCGAGAGGGTCATGCCCGGCGCCAGCGCCGGCACTTCGCAGAACACTTCTTCGCCGGCGTTCAGCAGCAGTCCCTGCAAACGCTCGGTCAGACTTTCCATGTTAAGGGGTTTGGCCAGGTAGGCGGTCGGCGCCAGCGGCAAGGCTTCGCGCACGCTGGCGCTGTCGTTGCGACTGCTCATCAGAATGAACGGCAGCGGCGGATTGCGTTTGCGCTGGCGAACGCTGCGCAACACGCTCAAGCCATCGACGCCGGGCAACTCCCAGTCGACGATCGCCAGGTCATAGGGCACTTCGCTGAGCAGCGTCATTGCCTCCTGGCCATCGGCGCACAGGTCCAGCCGCGCATCGCAGCGCACATTCAGCAACACTTGTTTGAGCAGGTCACGAGACCAGGGGTCGGCCTCGGCAATCAGCACTCGGGGTACAGCGGGTAAATCGACGGCCGTCATGCGCGCCCTCCCTTGCAATGCTTGAACCTTAGCCAATGCTGACGTTTCGGTACAACCTGAAAACCGCACAAGTGTTTCCCGGGCATGAAAAAACCCGCCGAAGCGGGTTTTTTGTCGATCCGATTACACGGTGCTACGGCTTACAGCTCCGAGAAGCACTCTTCGATGATCGCCAGACCTTTGTCCAGTTGCTCGTCCGGCGCCGTCAGCGGAACCAGAACGCGCAGAACGTTGCCGTAGGTGCCGCAGGACAGCAGGATCAGACCCTTGTCACGCGCCTTGGCCACCACCGATGCCACTGCCGCAGCGTTCGGCTTGTGGCTGTCGCCGTTTTCGAACAGCTCGACCGCGATCATCGCGCCCAGGGCACGCACTTCACCGATCACTGCCGGGTATTTGGCCTGGATGGCCTTCAGGCCGGTGACCAGACGCTCGCCGACAGCCTTGCAGCGGTCCAGCAGTTTTTCTTCTTCGAACACTTCCATCACGGCCAGGGCCGCGGCGCAAGCGATCGGGCTACCGGCATAGGTACCGCCCAGACCACCCGGGGCGATGGCATCCATGTATTCGGCCTTGCCGCAGACACCGGCCAGCGGGAAGCCGCCAGCGATGGATTTGGCGAAGGTGGTCAGGTCGGCGGCAACGCCCATCTGTTCCATGGCAAAGAAGGTGCCGGTACGGCCAGCGCCGGTCTGCACTTCGTCAGCGATCAGCAGGATGCCGTGCTGGTCGCACAGGGCACGCAGACGCTTCATGAATTCTTTCGGCGCAACGTAGAAACCACCCTCACCCTGTACAGGCTCGATGATGATCGCGGCGATGTCTTTCGGCTCGGCGTCGTTCTTGAAGATGCGCTCGATGGAAGCGATCGAGTCGTCGATGCTCACGCCGTGCAGTTCGTTCGGGTACAGCGCGCGGAAGATGCCGCCTGGCATCAGGCCCATGCCGGCCGAGTAAGGCACGACTTTACCGGTCAGGCCCAGGGTCATCATGGTGCGACCGTGGTAAGCGCCGGTGAAGGCGATCACGCCAGCGCGGCCAGTGGCTGCACGAGCAATTTTCACGGCGTTTTCAACGGCTTCGGAACCGGTGGTCACCAGCAGGGTTTTCTTGGCGAAGTCGCCTGGTACGCGAGCGTTGATTTTCTCGCACAGCTCAACGTACGGCTCATAAGCCAGAACCTGGAAGCAGGTGTGAGTCAGCTTGTTCAGCTGCTCCGTCACGGCGGCGATGATTTTCGGGTGCACGTGGCCGGTGTTCAGTACAGCGATACCGCCGGCGAAGTCGATGAACTCGCGACCTTCAACGTCGGTCACGGTCGCGTTCTTCGCGGACTCGGCGAAAATCGGGTGAATCTGGCCAACACCACGTGGAACAGCTGCGGTACGACGGGCCATCAGTTCAGCGTTAGTCTTGCTCATTACAGTCCTCATTCGCCGCTCATCGGGCGGCGTGGTTCAAGGATAAAGCGGGAGGAATCGGCGGTGGCAGCATGCGATGATCGACTGCCACGGCGTTCCCGGCCGCAGAGAAAATTCCGGTTTGAAACGACGCAAAGGGACAGCGCTCTCGTGCCCTTTGCGTTTACAGCGATCTTCTACCGAGGCTTAGATGCCCAGGCAGAGGTATTTGATTTCCAGGTAATCTTCGATGCCGTACTTGGAGCCTTCACGGCCCAGGCCCGAGGCCTTGATCCCGCCGAACGGTGCGACTTCGTTGGAGATCAGCCCGGTGTTGACGCCGACCATGCCGTATTCCAGCGCTTCAGCCACACGGAACACACGGCCCAGGTCGCGAGCGTAGAAGTAGGAAGCCAGGCCGAATTCGGTGTCGTTCGACATCGCGATCACTTCGGCCTCGTCTTTGAAGCGGAACAGCGGCGCCAGCGGACCGAAGGTTTCTTCCTTGGCCACAGCCGCGTCTTTCGGCACGTTGGTCAGGATGGTCGGCTCGAAGAAGTTGCCTTCCATCGGCTTGCCGCCGGCCAGCACGGTGGCACCTTTGGCCACGGCGTCAGCGATATGCTCTTGCACCTTGGCCACAGCTTTCTCGTCGATCAGCGGACCCGTGGTGGTGCCCTCTTCCAGACCGTTGCCGATCTTCAGTTTGGCGACGGCCGCTTTCAGCTTCTCGGCGAACGCGTCGTAGACCGAATCCTGAATGTACAGACGGTTGGCGCAGACGCAGGTCTGGCCGTTGTTGCGGTACTTGGAAATGATCGCGCCTTCGACGGCCTTATCCAGGTCCGCATCGTCGAACACGATGAATGGCGCGTTGCCGCCCAGTTCCAGGGAAACTTTCTTGATGTCCTTGGCGCATTCCGACATCAGCTGACGGCCGATTTCGGTCGAACCGGTGAAGGACAGTTTGCGCACGATCGGGTTGCTGGTCAGTTCGCTGCCGATGTCGCCGGCGCTGCCGGACACCACGCTGAACACACCTTTGGGGATGCCGGCGCGCTGGGCCAGTTCGGCCAGGGCGAAAGCGGAGAACGGGGTTTGCGAAGCCGGCTTGAGCACCATGGTGCAACCGGCGGCCAGGGCCGGACCCGCTTTACGGGTGATCATCGCCGCCGGGAAGTTCCACGGGGTGATGGCGGCGGTCACGCCGATCGGTTGCTTGATCACGATCAGGCGCTTGTCAGGCTGGTGGCCCGGAATCACGTCGCCGTAAATGCGTTTGGCTTCTTCGGCGAACCACTCGATGAACGAAGCGGCGTAAACGATTTCGCCCTTGGCTTCGGCCAGTGGTTTGCCCTGCTCGAGGGTCATCAGGCGAGCGAGGTCGTCCTGGTGCTCGATCATCAGTTCGAACCAGCGACGCAGTTTGCCTGCACGCTCCTTGGCGGTCAGTGCACGCCAGGCCGGCAGCGCTTTGTCAGCGGCTTCAATCGCGCGGCGGGTTTCGGCAGCGCCCATCTTCGGCACGGTGCCCAGAATCTCGCCGGTGGCCGGGTTGTTGACCTTGATCGTCTGACCGCTGTCCGCGTCGACCCAAGCGCCATCGATAAAGGCTTGCTGGCGGAACAACTGGGTGTCTTTAAGCTGCATGTCGGCTTTCCTTAACAGCACCGCGGCCAGCGCGGAGCAAAATTATGATTGTAGAAAGGCGCCTCGCAAGGCTGCCGTCAGGGAAATCATTCACCGGGCTCAAGCACCTGAATAGTGCACGGTTGCAAACACGTGCGGCTCGGCACCCGATCAAAGAGCGTTTGAAATCTCAAACGGATCCTAGGATCAAAGGGGTTAAAGGACAATAGGTCGTTCGAAAAAAAGAACAAAAACGCCGTAATTGCTGAACATTTCGGATCAACGTACAACCAGCCCCGATCGCAGGGAAACCATAGAACAGCCTCTCCAAAGCGCCAAGCGAGCCTTTTGCAGGACGTTACAGCTTTATGGAATGCAGGGTTTTCCAACCGACACTTGCACTGACAAACCACGCCAAAACCCGGCATGGACGCCCCGAGCCGACCTAGGTATGATGTCGCCCGCTGCACCAGTAGCTCAGCTGGATAGAGTACTGCCCTCCGAAGGCAGGGGTCGTGGGTTCGAATCCCGCCTGGTGCGCCATGAACAGAAACGAAAAAGCCTCAGGCCGAAAGGTCTGAGGCTTTTTTGTGGATGCTGGTTGGCGAATCACTCCGTCGTCCAGTCAAACTCGTCGTATTCTTCATCGTCTTCTTCGTCCTCGATCCACTCATCATCAAGAACGTCCTCCTGCAGATCCTCTTCTGCCTGCTTCGCCAGAAGAAACTCCTTACGACTCTCGGTCACGGCTCGCCGCAGTTCCTCACCCTTCACCGGGCAGTTGAGCATTTGGGCGATGCGGTCGATTTTTTGGGCCACGGCATCCTCCAGCGCATCGGCAATGCCCCGATAGTGCGCGTTTTTGCGGGGCAATGCCAAATGGCTGGGTCATCAATCGGTCACTTCTGGCGAATTTGTTCGAGTCGGATGTCGAGGTTCACGTCCGGGTAGCGTTTGTGCAGGTTATTGAACAGGGCATCGGCCGCTTGCGATTGACCGGATTCGCGCAGACGCAGGACTTCGCGCAGTTGCTCGTCAAGGCCATTGGCCGGGGCGGCAGCGCGTTTGCTGGCTTTGGCTTCGTCTGCCCTGTCAGCGCTGATCGACTCACTTTGCATCGGTGCGGCCATTTCCGTCATCGGAGCAGGTGCAGGTGCAGATTCCGACAGCGCGCCCGTTGGGGCTGACAATGTCCGGGACTCGATGGCCTCCTTGCGGGCCAGCGGTGCGGCTGGTTTGGCAGCAGGGGCGAAATCGTAATGGGCCACAGGTTCCGGGGCACGCTGTACCAGCGACAGCACCAGCGCGATGCCCACCAGACTGGCGAAGGCCACCTGGTAACGCGGTGTCTGGCAGGCCTTGAGCCAGCGCTGCCACGGGCTGGATTTCGCTGCAGAGGCCTGGCGATGGGCGGCGCCAAGAATCAGCGCGTCGAGATTTCCCGGCGGCTCGCCGTTCTGTTGCTCGCGGTAATGCTTGAGCAGTTGCTCTTCGGGTGTCTGGCGGGCGTCCGTCATGTCAGTACCTCCTCGGCCAGCAGCCGACGCAGTTTTTGCTGGGCGTAGCGCAAGCGGCTCTTGACGGTTTCCAGCGGTGTTTCGGTGAGGCTGGCGATTTGTGCCAGATCGAGGTCGCCGTGGGCGCGCAGCAGGAACACTTCGCGCTGGTCGGCAGGCAGGGTTTGCAGGGCGCTGTCCAGGCGCTGATTGTCGCGGCTGAGGCTGAGCAGTTGTTCGGGGTCGCTCGCCTCATCGCTGACCGCATGAGTCTGCTCGTCGTAGCTGTCATGCAACGGCTGATGGGCGCCGTGCTTGCGCCAGTGGTCGATCAGGCGATTGCGGGCAATCTGGAACAACCAGGTACGAAAAGTCGCCCGGCCTTGTGGCTGACTGCTGCTGCGGATCAGGCTCAGCCAGGTTTCCTGATACACCTCTTCGGCCAGCTCCGGCTTGCCGCTCAACCCGAGCAGAAACCGGTACAGGCCCTGGCGATGACGGGCATACAGGATTTCGAACGCCTTGCCCTCGCCCTCGCGATATCGGGCCAGCAGCGATTCGTCGCTGCTGGCCTCAAGGCTGTCTGCGCTGGCAAACAGCTGGCTGATGAACCCCTTCAGGCGACTCACTATTCAATCCGTCGCTCGGTCGGCAACGCATTGGAGGCGGTCGAAGTCCGCAGACTTTGCGCCAGCTCCACCAGTTGCACGAATTCGTTGCGCAGGCCGAAACGGTCATCGCCACGGGCACCTCGGGCCAGGGCTTCGGTGTCCTTCAAGCTGAAATCGCCGGTGTAGCGACCGTCCTTGAGTTGCTGGGAGAACGCCGCGACGGCGGCAGCAAAACGCAGGTCTTCGCTGGCGGGCGCAACCTGACTGGCAATCGGCCGCTCGATCAGCAGACTTTTCCCACCTTCCGGCTTTTGGTATCGCACACGCAACATCGCCAATTCTCCGTTCTTCCCGGAAACAGCCGGCTCCGACTTACCGTAGCGCAGCGGCTCCAGCCAGCCCTCCTCGCCTGCGGGGACAATTTCATACAGCGCCGTCACCGTGTGCCCTGCACCGATTTCACCGGCATCGACCTTGTCATTGCTGAAATCCTCACGCTTGAGCGCGCGATTTTCGTAGCCAAGCAGCCGGTATTCGCTGACCTGCGCCGGGTTGAATTCCACCTGCAATTTGACGTTTTTCGCCACCACGGCAAGGGTCGAACCCAACTGATCCACCAACACCTTGCGCGCCTCGCGCAGGTTGTCGATGTAGGCGTAGTTGCCATCACCGGCATCCGCCAGTTGCTCCATCAAGTGTTCATTGTAGTTATCCACACCGAAACCCAGGGTGGTCAGGGAAATACCGGTCTTGCGTTTATCCACAGCCATCAGCTTGAGACTGTCGAAGTCGCTGACACCGACGTTGAAGTCACCGTCGGTGGCCAGCAGGATGCGGTTGATACCTTTGGGGATGAACGCCTGTTGCGCCATCTGGTAGGCCAGTTCGATGCCGGAAGCACCAGCGGTCGAACCTCCTGCGGTCAACTGCTCGATGGCGGTGCGAATTTTCGCCTTTTCCCGCCCGGAAGTCGGCTCCAGCACCACCCGCGATTCACCGGCATAGACCACCAGCGACACGCGATCCTGCTCGCGCAATTGATCGACCAGCAGTTTCAAAGTGCTTTTGACCAGCGGCAGCCCTTCACGGCGATCCATCGAACCGGACACGTCCACCAGAAACACCAGGTTGGCCGGCGCCAGCTCCACCACCGAGCGGTCAGATGCCTTGATGCCGATGCGCAGCAAACGAGTGTGCGGATTCCACGGGGTGGCCGCCAGCTCCGTGGTCACGCCAA
Source organism: Pseudomonas sp. 58(2021) (assembly GCF_017491585.1). NCBI lineage: Bacteria > Pseudomonadati > Pseudomonadota > Gammaproteobacteria > Pseudomonadales > Pseudomonadaceae > Pseudomonas > Pseudomonas sp. 58(2021). The sequence goes on along the minus strand of NZ_JAFGYZ010000020.1, from coordinate 87,248 downwards.
AAGGCGAGCCGTCGGCGGGCAGCGCGTAGTCGTAGGGAAAATAATTGACCATCTCCTCCAGCCGCACCGCACCCTCCGGCGGCAGGCGTCCCTGATTGAGCAGACGGCGAACGTTGGCGTAGGCGCCGGTATCCACATCGGCACTGAAGGTCGAGACGGGTGTTTCGGCAACGCTGTGGATCGGGTTATCGGCCAGGTGGGCATACTGTTCGCGCTGCTCGGCGCGATAGCCCTGTGGATAACTTTCTCCAGCCGGCATCGGAGCAAAACTGGCCATCGGCGCCGCAAGCACGCTGCGTTTGGCCATCGCGCGATCGGCCACGACCGCTTCGTGCTGTACCGCAGGGCTGGATTCGGGCTGTGCCGGTGGCGGTACGGCGACCGATTCCGGACCGGAGGAAACACCGCAACCGGCGACGGCCAACAGCACAGCGGCAGCCAGGGGTCGCAGAAGCGTCGAAGGAAGGAACATGGGGGCTGACCTCGAGGAAGAATTGATCATTCAACCTCTGAGACGGGCAGCCCTTTCAGTTCGGGTTAAACGCCGCCGAATATTTTTTCAGCGGTGATAACGCCGTACCGCACTGCTGTTGCGCAGCACATGGCCTTTGATCTTTTCCAGCAACTGGGCGCGGGTCAGACCGGCCGGCAAGGCGTCGGGGGCCAGGTCCAGGGCGTAGATCTGGATGATGTAGTGGTGGGCGCTGTCGCCGGTCGGCGGGCAGGGGCCGACATAGGTGGTCGTGCCTTTGCTGTTGGTACCGCCCAGGCCTTCGAAGGTCGGCCTGGTGCCACTGCCGGCCGGGATCTGCCGGGTCGTGGCCTTGATGCCGTAGTGAACCCAGTGATCGACGCCCATGCCTTTCTGGCCGTCCGGATCGTGCATCACGATGGCATAGCTCTGGGTCGCGGCGGGGCCGGCGTTCCAGCTCAGCGCCGGGGACAGGTTCTTGCCGCCGCAACCGGCGGCATCGCTGGCCGCCGCTGCGGTGAACAGTCGATTGTCCGAAACACCGGGAATGCTGAGAGTGAAGCGCTCCTGGGCCTGCGCCGGGAACTGCACGCAAAGGGCGACGGCAACGGCCGCCAGCCAAGGGTTGAGAGAGGTCAATCGGGTCATCCGGGAGCACCTTGTGCAGTTGGGCCTTCGTCGGCCTGCAAACTATAGCCGTACCGTTCGTGCCGTGGCAGTGGGAAATGGATGAACCTCGCGATCCGGGCCAAACTCGTATGAGAAACACCCCATGGAGCACGACCATGTCCCTGCACCGTGTCGCCCGTTTCGCCGATGTTGCGCAAGACCGTGGCCTTGAAGTACAGATCGGCGACTGCAAGATTGTCCTGCTGCGCGTCGCCGGCCAGTTGCGCGCCTTTCAGGGCGAATGCCCGCATGCCGGGGCGCCGCTGGCGGAAGGCGCCTTGTGTCATGGGCGACTGATCTGTCCCTGGCACAAGGCTGCCTTTCGCGCAGAGGACGGCGCCCTGTGCGAGCCACCGGCCCTGGACAGCCTCAAGCGGTATCCGTTGGAACTGCGTGGTGATGAAGTCTGGGTTGATGATCAACCACTGCCGGATGCCCATGTCCCCGGGCTGGACGATCAGCGAAGCTTTGTCATTGTCGGTTCCGGCGCTGCAGGAACGGCGTGCGCCGTCGCTCTGCGGGAGAAAGGCTTTGGCGGACAGATCGTGATGATCGACCGCGAACCGGACGCCGGCTACGACCGCACGGTATTGAGCAAATTTGTCCTGTCGGGAGAAACACCGCCACAGCAAATCCCGCCCTTGCGCGATGATGACTTCTACCGCGAACAACACGTCAATCGCGTGTCTGGCACAGTCATCGCGCTCGATGCCCAGACCTGCACCCTGCATCTTGCCGATGGCCGGACGCTGAACTACAGCGCCGCCGTACTCGCTACCGGAGCGACGCCCAATGCTCTGGAGCTGCCCGGTGCCGACCTGCCGCAGGTGTTTGTCCTGCGTTCCAGGGCCCACGCCGAACAGATCATGAAAATTGCACGGCCGGGACAGCGTGCCGTCATCATCGGTGACAGTTTCATCGCCCTCGAATGTGCTTCGGCGCTGCGCCAGCACAGTCTCGACGTCACGGTGCTGGCGCGCCACGCCATTCCCTTCGTGACACAGTTCGGTGAAGCCGTGGGCAAGGCAATCCGCGCCCTCCACGAAGAGAACGGGGTGAAATTCATCGTCGATCACCCAGCCAGGGAGATCACCGGTGACGGCAAGGTCGAGGCGGTGCTACTCGATAATGGCCTGCGTCTTTCGGCGGATCTGGTGCTGGCGGGAATTGGTGTGCGCCCGGCAACCGAGGCGTTCGCATCATTGCCACTGGAGAATGACCAATCGATTCGAGTCGATGCCGGTATGGGCGTCACCGACAACCTGTGGGCCATCGGCGATATCGCCACGTTCCCGTTGAACGGCCAGCCGCGGCGCATCGAGCACTGGCGCCTGGCCCAGCAACACGCGCGGATCGCCGCCGCCAACATGCTCGGCGCCGACGAGCATTACCTCGACGTGCCGTATTTCTGGACCTGGCACTTTGGCCGCAACTACGACTATCTCGGCCACGCCGGGCAGTGGGACGCCATCGAATTCATGGGCGACCCCGAACAGCCGCCCTTCATCGGACTCTTCGGCGCCAACGGCCTGGTGGTGGCTGCGGTGGCGTGCGAGCAGGAGCGCGCAATGGCGTTGCTGGCCGAACGCATGAAACAGCCGCTGCCCATGGAAGAGGCATGGCGGCTGATTCGCGCGGTCAGTTGAGCCGGTTCGATGGCTCGCGGTTATCGTCGTCCTCGGCGTGCAGAAAGATCACCCGTGGGTGCTCCAGTGGAGCCAGCGGTGGCGGCAGTTCGGCTGGCTCCACCGGCCACAGGTGCGGCACCACGTGGCTGACGTCACCGTCCTGATTGTTGTGGATGGTGATGACGCCAGGGCTGCGCAGCTTCTGCAGGCGGTCATCGCACAGCTTGAAGCTTTTGCTCAGACCGTCATCGTCGACCACCGGGGCAGCTAGCCGGCGCTGGGCGAAACTGCGGCTTTTGCGTTGTTGATAGCGGGCCCAGGAAATCAGGATGACGGCGTTGACCAGCGCCACCCACAGATAGATCTGCAAGGTGCCAAGGGCTTCGAACGCCGAATGGTCGATGCGCGGGCCACCGGCATGGGTTTCGATCAGCGGCCACAGCCCGCGCACCAGCAGATACAGCAGGCCGACCCAGGCCAGCACGGTGAGGATCACATCGATCACCACCAGAAATGGCCGCTGGCGGGTCCGGATGATTTTCATTTGATGATCTCCTCTTCGTCGTCGCCCGCCGGTTTGATGCCCCGGTCCGGGCTGACCCAGCGCGCACGCTTCTGATGCTGGCCGAACAGCACCTTCGGAAAGCTGACCAGCGTGGTCAGCAGACTGATGAACCAGAACACCAACGGATACCAGACCACCCAGAACATGGTTCTGCCCAGACCCGGCTCGTAGCGTCGGTCGATCACGATACTGACCGCGAACTGCACCAGGCAGACGAAGGCCAGCAACAGCCCGGTAAATGCCGGTGGCATCAGGTGGTCCACCGCAATCGCTTCGGGCATGGCCACGAACTTGCCGACGCCCCAGAAGATGACCGACAACAGGAAGGTGAATGCCCAACCGGTCGACAGGCAGTATTCGAACAACAGTGGCCACAGGTAACGGTGACGGTACTGCCAGATCCCGCGAATATTCTTGAACAACACCTCGGCGCCGCCCTGGGCCCAGCGCAGGCGCTGCTTCCACAGACCGCGCAGGGTTTCCGGCATCAGGATCCAGCACAGGGCGCGGGGCTCGTAGAAGATGCTCCAGTGGTCCAGTTGCAGCTTCCAGCTGATGTCGATGTCTTCGGTGATCATGTCCGGGCTCCAATAGCCGACCCGGTTCAGCGCCGTACGGCGGAACGCGACGATCACACCCGACACGGTGAAGATCCGCCCGAACACCCGCTGGGTGCGTTTGATCAGCCCGATGATCGACGAAAACTCGCCCACCTGAACCCGCCCGACCAGGGTCGAACGGGTGCGGATCCGCGGGTTGCCGGTCACCGCGCCCAGTCGTGCGTTGTCGAGCATCGGTGCCACGAGATAAGCGGCAGTGTTCGGCGCCAGCAACGCATCACCGTCGATGCACACCAGATATTCGCTGCGCGCCGCGATGGCGCCCATGCGCAGTGCCACGGCCTTGCCCTGGTTTTCCGCCAGGTGCAGCACGCGCAGCCGTGGATCTTCCTTGGCCAGCGCATCCAGCACTTGCGCGGTGTTGTCCTTGGAACCGTCGTTGATCGCGATAACTTCGATGTTCGGGTAATGCTGCGCCAGCGCCGCGTGAATGGTGTCGGCCGCGTTGTCGCCCTCGTTGTAGCAAGGGATCAGGATCGAAATCAGCGGTTCGCCTTCCAGCGGTGGCGGCAGGGTGTCGTCTTTCCAAGGCCAGTGCCGTTCCCAGTGCAGCCAGAAGTACAGGCCACCGGAAATCCACAACCCGGACATGAACAGCGGGTAGAAGAACACAAAGTCCATCAGGAACTGCCCGGTGACCAGGAAGATCAGCCCCAGCGGTACGCCGAGGACAATCGCCAGAACCAGCAGGGCCAGCAGTCTATCCAGCATGTCATGGGTTCCATTTGTTGGAGAGCGCAGGCCGCACGGTTTTCAGGTCCGGCAGGTTCTCGAGGAAGTTGTCCGGGTAGTAACCGAAACTGGTGGCGCCCTGACGCTTGAGGCGGCCCATCCAGTCGGCCAGTTGCGCACCGTCGATGTCGGCCTGATCCTTCTTCGTCCAGTCCCGTGCCTGCAATTCGAACACCGTGCGATCCAGCGCACCGGGGCGTTGTTTGATTTTCGCCACCAGTTCTTCCAGCCACGGGCCGGATTGCGCAGGGGTCTGCTTTTCCATGAGTGGCATGGCCATCGGCGCCGTCCAGTCATAGCTCACAAGGAAGTCGTCGAGGTTCTGCGCGAACCACGCTTCGCTCCCGGGATTGAGAATCGGCTCGGCGAAGATGTTGCGCGCGGTGAGCACCTGCGGGCCACGGATCGCCCGCACTTTGGCGGTCAGTTCATTGGTGAAGTCGATCAGGTAGCGGCTCTTGAATCGCGTCCAGCGCTGCATGGCTGCCGGATCATCACGCAGGGCGGCAATCGAGCCCGGCAGACCGTGGGCGGCATAGGCCTTCAAGGCCTCGGGACTGGCGTCCTCGAAGTCCGACAGCACGGCGTCATCGTGGTAGAGAATGCCGTCCACCGAGGTCAGACGCGCCACGTCTTCGTAGATTTCACCAATGATCCGCCGCACCTCGGGGTCGAACGGTGACAGCCGCTTGTACTGATCCGGATCGACAGCGGTAGTGCCAGTCTTCGGATCCCAGCGCGTGACCCGCGGCAATGTCGAATCCAGCGCAAAACTCAGCACCGGCATCCAGGCGAACACCTTCACGTGGGCCCGGGTACGCAGCTGCCAGGCGACGCGGTCGAAGAGGTCGGCGCGCATCGGCAGATGACGGTTGGGGAAGTACAGCGAATGCACCAGACCATCACCCTTCGGATCGGCGAAGGCTTGCAGGAACACCGTGTTGGCGCCCATGTCGGACATGCGCTGGATCAGCTTGCCGAGATTGACCTCCTGCTGCGCCGGATCCGGGTCATAGACGTTGTCCAGATCCACGTGCACCACGCGCATGGCGAAATCCGACTGCACGGCCACGATGCTGTTGGCGAAATGCTCGCCATCCGGGTCCGAGGCCACGAGGAAACGTGGGCTGCTCATCAGGTTGTCGAGGGCATCGAGACCGTCGTCGAGGGTCAGGGCCATTTCGTAGCCCTGCTCGCTGACAACGGTCAGCGAAGTACCGTCCGCCGTCCCGTAGGGCCAGACCCAGATTCGTGGTTTTTTACCGGTGGCCTTGCGGATTTTCTCTGAGATGGTGGCCACGTCAGTGCGAATCCGTGCCTGGAATTGCGCTTCGGATTCGTAGCGCCTGGTCACCGGATCGTAGCGACGGGTTGCGGCGGCCGGCTGCATGTTGCCTTGCGGGTTGGCGAGGATGCCTTTGTGGCTGGCATCGGTGTGGGCGGCGATTTCCACCAGGCCCGATTGCGAAATTTCCCGCACCTGATCCCAGGTCAGAAAGTCGGAACGCGGGCGCATGGCGCCGGCAAAATCCACCGGTTGATTCAGCGGTGTATCGATCCAGACCCCGACCGGCGCCAGCAGCGCATGCCAGTTGTAGGCGCGCAGCACCGGCATCACACGGGTGTAGAAACTCGCGTAGCCGTCGTCGAAGCTGAGCAGGATCGCTTTGGGCGGCAGTTCCGGCCCGCCCTTGCGCGCGGCCATGATCTGATCGACCGTCACCGGCTTGTAGTTGTTTTCCCGCAGCCAGGCCAGCTGCTCGATCATGCGCTCGGTGCGCACGGCCACTACGGCCTGATCGGGATCGCGATCTTCGACGTCGTGGTAGGCAATGCCCAGCACGTGGTTTTTCGGCCATGGCTTTTCATTGGCCGCCAGCGGACGCTCGGACGGCGGCGCGAAGGCCGGGGCTTGCTGGGCGCAGGCGCTGACCAGCAGCACTCCCAGCAGAAGGATGAAACGCGAAATCAAAGGCATCTTCAAACTCTTCTAGAAGCGGAAAGTGAGGTCGACGAGCAGACGCAGATCGGTTTCCCGGTCACCGTCGTAGGGCCGGTTGATCACACTGAACAAACCGCCCACCTCGAATACATCGTTCCAGGCATAACGCTGGCCGTAGCCGAGCATCGCCATGCCGCCGGTGCCGTGATCACGCTGGCTGTACGTACCCGCACCGGCCTGGAATTGCTGGCTCCAGGAGGTTTCGTAGCGGTGGTAGAGCACGTGGTTGACGTTGACCGTCGGCATCACGCTGAAGTCCGCCTTCGGGTTGAAGTACGGCACGTCTTCGGATTTGGAGTTATGACTGGTGCTGACTTCCAGACCGGCGTCGACCTGCACGTGGGTGGTGCTGTAGACGCCTTCGCGGCCGGTCAGCAAGGCTTCGACACGGTTGTTGCCGTCGCTGAAATGCGACGGGCTGACCGACAGTTTCCACTCGCGGCTTTCATTCGCGCGCCAGCGGATGAAACCGCTGCCGCCGTTGGCCTTGATGTCGCTGTTGAGCGCCCGCAACGGGGTCTCCGCCGACAGGTATTCAAGGCTGCCGCCGTACTGCCAGTTGTCATTGATGTCCCGGGCAATCGCCAGGCGGGCGCCCTGCTTGTCGCCGTAACCGTAGGAATGGTTGGAGACTTCAGCTTCAAGGGTCATGTCGCGGGTGCGCCGCTCCAGACCGACACGCTGGAAGCGGTGGTTGCCGGTGCCTTCGGCGAAGTCACCGGTGGCATAACCGACCCCGGCGAACACGCGCCAGTCCTCATCGATCGGCGGACTGTAGAGCGTGCTCTGGATACCGAAGTCCCGGCTGCCGCTGACCGCGCCGGCATTGCCACCGCTGCCGCCATTGGCCTTGCCGCCGTAGGCTTCAACGCGCAATTCGGACATGTCATGCACTTCACGCTCGCGGGCCGCTCGCTGCACCTGGCGGTTGTCCGGGAAGCGTTCCACGACGTCGTCGGTCAGCGCGTCCATCTGCCGCCATTCCTGAAGCGTCATGGCGGTTCGGGCCTGAGCCACCTCCAGTCCCATGTCCCGGGGCACCATACTCTCGACTTCCTTGAGCTGGCTCTCGGCGCGGCGCGGCCATTGTCGCGCCAGGTAAAGATCGGCCTGGGACAGGCGCAGGCCGACGTTGCCCGGCGCCTGATCGACCAGCGTCTGCAAGCGATCCTCGCCATGGGGCAGGTCCGCGCCGTAGGTGCCGGCAGCCTGAGCCGAGAGCAATTGCGCATCCATCCAGTCGTCGCTGGGGTTACCGATCGGCAAGCCCTTGAGTTCGACGCGCGGTTTCTCGTTTTTGGCCAGATCTTCGGCGACCTTGCGCGCCTCCTCAACACGGTCGCTTTCCAGCAACGAGTAATACAGCGCGGTGGTGTCTTCGAGGCGATCGCCGGCATCGGCGTCCGGCGCCGAGAGCACCTGACGATACAGGTCAGTGGAGACCTCGGGCTGACGCTGATCCAGATACGAAGCAGCCACCCAGCGCAGGGCGTAGGTCGGAATCTTCACGCCTTCCCCTTGCAGTTTCTGGTATTCGGCAATGACGTCGGCCGTACGCGCACGGGCCTTGAGCGCGCCCATGCGGTCGATGCGCCAGCGGGTCACGTCGTCGTGGGCGCCGGCATCCGGGGTCCAGGTGGCGAGCAGCTTGTCGTAGTCGGCCAGTGCGCGGTCGGCGATCACGTAGCGTTCTTTTTCGCTGCGGGTGGCGAATTCGGCGAGGCGCACCCGCTCGGCAGCCAGATCGCCTTCGAGACGACGCAGAGTCACCGGATCGATCAGCCCCGGCCGCTGATTGGCCAGGCGCAGCGCCGGCTCGGGCATACGGGCCTTTTGCAGAGCGACCACGTATTCACGGGCGACTTCCGGTTTGCTGCCGGCGCGAGCGAAGGCCTGATCGTATTCGAACAACGCATCGTATTGCTTGCCAGCACGGGTCAGGGCATAGCCCAGTGCGAGACGGCGGGAAGGATCATCGGGTTTGGCGGCAACCAATGCCTTGGCACGGGTCACGGCCTCATCGGGTTTGCCAGAGTCTGCCTGGGTCAGCGCGAGACCGAGTTGCAGGTCGGCGTTGTTCGGTTCCTGCGCCAGGGCCTTGTTGTAGACCTCGATGGCCTGTTCCCAGCGCTTGAGATTGCGATAGGCGCGAGCGGTGGCGGTCAGGGCCTGGGTCGGCAATGCGCGGCCGCGCCCCTGGGTCTCGTAAACTTGCACCACTTCGGCATCAAGCCCGGCCCAGCTGGCGATTTGCAGGTGATCGCTGATCTGTCCCGGCGTGGCCTGGGCCGGCGGCACCTGACGCAAAGCGGTCAGCGCGGGCGTGTAATGCCCTGCCCGGGCATCAAGCACCATTTGATCGTAGGCCGTATCGGCCAACGCGAGCACCGGCCAGAGCAACTGACTGCAAAGCGCGACTCGAAACAAAGGGCGTAAACCACGATGTATTACAGGAACATCAATACGCGGCATTCGTCAGCATCCTTACATGGCCAGCCGGGTAGCAATGCTCCCCCTTGCCCAATTCGTAACGGAGACCAAGTCGATTTACCTGGCCAAGCTATCCAAGCAGTCTTGCACGCAAGCGTAGATCAATATTCAGAACACAATATTTGTTCAGATTCGTGACCGAAAACGCTGGCTCACGCCGCTCACGCCGATTCCAGACAGCAAAACGCCCGGCGTTTGCGGGGAGCAAAGGCCGGGCGTTGAGGTGTAGCGAGGGGGGTTACTGTTCCTGGCTGACGTTGACACCAGCGAATTTGCTCATCAGGAAACCGACGAACTGCTCGACGGTCATCTTCTGGCCGTTGAACTCCACCTGATTGGCGGCGTAATGCAGCTTGGTGACAACGTTGGTGCCATCCAGGGTCGCCAACTGCGAACCGACGGCCATGCCGGCGAACATGTCGGCTCCGGCGCTGGCCTGGTCGACGATGGCTTTGGCATCGGTCTGACCATCGAGTTGCGCCTGCACGCTGAGCAGATCGACCAGCATCGGCTTGGACACCAGCACGTTGACGTCAAGCAGGGCGATCAGTTGCTTGCCCAGTTGATCCGGCGGCAGGTCCATCGACTGTGGCTTGGTCAGGTCGAGCACCAGATTGGCACGGCTTTCACCGTTGGCGGTTTTCAGCGACAGGTCTTCCAGCGCCAGTTGCGGCCCGGCCGCCAGCAGTTTTTGCAGGTCAGCCTTGACCTGAGTGGACTCGGCTTCGGTCAGGTTCAGCTCCGGTGCCGGCAGACCGGCGGCGGTGGCTTCGGCAGCGGCTTTTTCGTATGGCTGCAGCTTGGTCTGGTAGATCTGCATCAGCGACAGAGCCGACGGGATGTCGAGGTTTTTAAGGCTCATGGCCAGATTGGCCGAACCGATTTTCTTGTCGTTGAGGGTCACTTCACCGATTTTGTAGTCGGCACGGCCGGAAGCGTTCGTGCCGTTTTCTTCGGTGAGGTTCTTCATCTCGAAGTTCTTGACGCCCAGCACGGACTGCTTGGCGCCGAAGGTAGTCTTGCTGCTGGTCAGTTCCAGGGTGTTTTCGCCGGTGTAGTAGCCATAGCTGCTCTTGGCGAGGTTGCTGGCCAGGGTCAGGCCATTGAGTTCGATCTGCACCGGCGCCTGGTCTTCAGCCACGGTGGTCAGGTGCAGGCTGTCCATGTAGCCGTTGGCCTTGACCTTCTGTGCCTGGGCACTGGCGGAAATGTCCATGTTCAGGCCGGAAAACTTCAGGCTCGACTTGTCGTCCAGCGCGGTTTCCAGCGGCAGCAGTTCGATATTGCCAGTGGTGGACTGGTCATAGCCGATGTTGACCACACCTTTGAGTGGCGCAGCGCCCTTGGTGGCGGCGAACCATTTCTCGGTGATCGGGGTCTTTTCCAGCTCATAGTGACTGGTGGCCATGACCGGCAGCCATTTCAGCGAGACCAGACGCGAGAACGGCAGCGGGCCGTGCTCGATATGGTCGACGAACAGCAGCTCGACCGGCGCTTCGCCGAACATCTCGCCTTCACCCTTGAGGCGATAGTGCGCGGTGCTGCTGAAGGTGTTGCGCTCCAGCGACACCAGTTCCAGCGACGCACTGCCGTTGGAGCCGGCCATAGCGGTCTGCAACTCGCTGTTGGCATTGGCGACGGCATTGTTCAGTACGCCTTCGATTTTGGTGCCGGTGTACCAGGCCCCGCCGACGCTGATGGCGCCGATCGCAACAACAATTCCGAGAAGCACGCCTGCTGATTTATTCATGAATGACCTGATCGATTTCCGTGGCTGAAGGTGTGGTCGTCTTCCGTGAACCCGTGACCGGGCCGTGGCGCGACTCCGCTGAATTTAGCGGTGGAGATTAGCACTGGCAGCGCGGGGCGGCCCAATGTTTAAAGGTTAAAGAGTGTCCACGGGACATGGACAAACAAAAAGATCGCCGGGTTCGGCGATCTTTTGGGAGGTCAGGAATACTGCAGCTCGATCTCATCGAGCTGATGATCGAAGCTTTTCAGGCGTGCGGTCCAGGTGTACACCAGCACCTCGAAATCCCGGTCGATCACCGCCCCGCCCGGCCCGTCGCCGCGTGGGTCGCAGAAATCCAGCTGATAGCGCTCGCGGGCCATGGCGGTCGCGACGTCGGACAATTCACGGGCATTGTTCAACCAGTGCCAGCCGTCATCGGCGACTTGTTTGTCCAGAGCCAGGCATTGTTTTTTCAGGGCTTCGAGGCTTTTTTCCAGCGGAGTGCCGGTGAGTTCGCCCATGACCTCGGCGAAAGTGCGTCCCGGTTGCCAGTAGCTGCCCCAGAAGTAGCGGTCGAACACGGTTTCGACTTTGCGCAGCGCGACTTTGGTGTCCCAGATCAGCAGCAGCGTCTTGCTTTGCTGAAGCTGGCGTTTCTTGAGCCGCTGCACCTGGACCGATGCCCAGGCCACCACCACGATCGCCATCACCGCGATCAGCGCGGTCGCGCTGTCGAGGAAGACCATCGCCTTGTCGATCTGATGAGCCAGCATGATGCCGTAGAAATAGGTGGCCGACAGCAGCACCAGTGCGACCAGGGCGCACCAGAAGCCGAGAGCGTAAGGGTTTTTCATTATTGGTTTCCCCTAGACCTGCGCTAGCAATGTGCACTGAAAAGGCGCCTGGTTCGGGGCGCCCTTTCAATACTTCAAAGCATAGCAACGGCCTCAGGGTTTGCTGGCGCTCGAGGCTTGCGTTCGTCCGCTTTCCCAGCCACCGCCGAGGGCGAGGAACAAATCGATCTGGCTCATGGCAACCTGAGTGTTGGCGGCGGCCAGTTGCGCAGTGACGTCGGTGTAGGTGCGAGTGGCTTGCAGGTCGGCGAGGAACGACTCGCGGCCCGCCTGGAAGAAGCGGTGAGTCTGGTCAGCCGCCAGCTTCGCCGACTGCTCGGCATCGGCCAGGGCGTCGCGGCGTTGCAGCAGCGCGGTGTATTGAGCCAGACCGGTCTGGGTTTCGCGGATGGCGTTGAGCACCACGCCGTCGAAATGCGCCAAAGCGCCCTGGGTCGAAGCTTCAGCCTCGCGGATACGCGCCCGGGCGCCGTTGGTCGGCACCTTCCAGCTCAGCGACGGGCCAAAGCCCCAGCGGTTGGTCGAAGGGTCGCCGAGGTCGGAGACGAAGCCGACGGTGCCGATGGTCGCGCCGATGCTGATGTCCGGGTACAGCTCGCCGGTGGCAATGCCGATCCCGGCGGTCGCAGCTGCCAAACGACGTTCGGCCTGGCGGATATCCGGCCGACGCTTGAGCAGCGCGGCGCCATCACCGACCGGAACCAGTTGGGCGATTTTCGGCAATTCAGCACAGGTCGCCGTGCCGGCCGGCAATTGATCGACCGGTTTGGCCAGCAGCATCGACAGACGGAACAACCCGGCCTGACGCGCCGCTTCATAGCGCGGCAGGTCGGCGCGCAGGGACTTGAATTGAGTCTGCGAGCGGGTGACCTGGGTTTCGTCCCCGCGTCCGGCATCACGCAGGCGCTGGATCAGCGTGGTGCTCTGGGATTGCAGGTCGAGGGAATGCTGGGCGATTTCCCGTTCTTCGTTGGCCGCACAGACCTGGTTGTAGGCCCGAACCACGTCTGCCACCAAGGTGATGCGTGCGGTGTCGGCAGCGGCCTGGGTCGCGTCGGCGTTGGCTTTCGCCGCTTCGATCCCGCGCTGCAGGACGCCCCACAGGTCGAACTGGTAAGACGCGCTGATGCCGATGTCGGCGACGTTGGCCACCGGGACTTTCTCCGGCAGCAGGAATGCCTGACCGGATTCCTGCAAGCGCTGGACACCCATTTTCACGCCACCGCTCCAGCCGCCGGCCGCCTCGGCTTCATCGACCTGGGCACGGGCCCGCGACAAGTTCGCCGCCGCCACCCGCAGATCGGTGTTGGAGGCCATGGCCTGCTGCACCAGTTGATCCAGACGCGGATCGCGATACAACCGCCACCAGTCCGCCGGCACGGGAGTGGAGACCACAGGTTTGCCGGCCACCGCCAGATCGCCCTGGAAATCCTTGCGCTGAATCGCCGCATCACTCGGCAGGTGATAGTCCGGCCCGACCATGGAACAGGCCGACAACATCACGCCCAGACCGGCGATCATCAGGGCCCTGCTCATTTCGCGGGCTCCTGCTGATCGTCGATGATCGAGACCGTGGCGGTACGCCCGGCAATCATGCGGAAGTCTTCCGGCACATCGTCGAAGGCGATGCGCACCGGAATCCGCTGCGCCAGACGCACCCAGCTGAAGGCCGGGTTGACGTTGGGCAACAGGTTGCTGCCGCTCGAACGGTCACGGTCTTCGATACCGGCGACGATGCTTTCGACATGCCCGCGCAAGCGGGCGCGGTCGCCGATCACGCGGATATCCACCGACTGACCGATGTGGATGCCGTCGAGTTTGGTCTCTTCGAAATAGCCGTCGATATGGAACGAATTGCTGTCCACCACCGACAACACCGGACGCCCGGCGGTGACGAATTCCTGCGAGCGCGGCGCACGGTCGTTGACGTAGCCGTCCACCGGGCTGCGGATCACCGAGCGATCGAGGTTGAGCTGGGCGCTGTCCACCGTCACCAGCGCTTCGGCCAGTGCCGATTGCGCGCGGGCCACTTTCGACAGGCTTTCTTCCAGCTGTTCGGCCGGCACCAGATTGCCCAGTCCACGGTTACGCTTGGCTTCACGCTGGGCCTGGGCGAGGGTTTCTTCACGGTCGGCAACGGCTGCCTTGGCCTGGCGCAATGCCAGTTTGAAACGGTCCTGGTCGATGCTGAACAGCACCTGGCCGCGTTTCACCAACTGGTTATCCTTGACCTCGACCTGCTGGATCAGCCCGGACACGTCCGGGGCGATCTGCACGATGTCGGCGCGAATGTGGCCGTCGCGGGTCCAGGGCGCGAACATGTAATACATCACCATGCGCCAGACCACGACGACGGCGAAAGTCACGATCAGCAGCGTCAGGACGACGCGACCGAGGGTCAGAAACGGTTTTTTCATGTCATCAGGTATCGACTGAGTGAATCCACGCCGTACAGCATCACGGCGTAGAGAGCCACGTTGAACAATGCCCGGTGCCAGACCAGACGGTAGAAATGCAGGCGTGTGAGCACGCCGTGTACCAACACAAACAACACATAAGTGATGCCCATCAACACCAGCAGGGTCGGCAGGAAAATGCCGCTGATGTCCAGATCACCGATCATAGGGGCGCTCCTTCGGGCAGCGGTTCTTCGGGCTCGGCACTGGAGACGAATTCCACGCCGGGCAACAGCGCCAGGCGCAAACCGCTCAAGGCGTACAACAGGTTGAGTCGGGTTTCTTCCTCGCAGTGGCCATTGAGCGCACGGCGGGTGCGATCCATGGTCATCAACAAGGCGCTTGGCGCCGGCAAGCGTTCACCGGCCTTGAGGCAGGCGCGGAAATACTCGCCGACCTCGGACACCACTTGCTTGAGCAACGCGTTCGGCGCGCCCGTCACTCGCGGCGTATAGGCGAGCAGATCGAGCAGGTTCAGCCCCACGCGCACTTCGCGCATGGCGATGCCAGTGTCCTGGCCGGTCAGCGCCAGACGCGGCAGGTGCTGCATCAGGCGGTCGAGCAGTTGCACACCCAGATGCCGGTGTTCGGCGAGGGTGGCCGGTTCGGTCATGCTGACGATGTCTTTCCAGCTGAAACGGGTCAGGCGCTTGGCCGCCAGCTCGGCGCCGAACGGCCGGGCGATCAGGGTCCAGATAAACGCGAACAACAGCCCCATCGGGCCCGCCAGGTTGGAATTGACGAAGGCAAAGAAGTCCGCGTCGTAAGCACCGGAAATGCTGATGAACGACGAGGTGTTGACCAGCGTCAGCAGCATGCCGAGGTAGAAGCGTGGCTGCACCGTCAGGGTGCCGACACAGATGAACGGCACCGCGAATGCCAGCACCAGCATCGGAAAGTCATGCAAGTTCGGCAGCACCAGAAACAGGTACAGGCTGGCAAACAGCACTGACATCCCGGTCCAGAAAAAGAACCGGTAGATCTGCGGCGCCGGGTCATCCATCGAGGCGAAGAAGCTGCACGACACCGCCGCCAGAATCACCGCGCTGCCGCCGTCGGTCCAGCCCAGCAGGATCCACAGTACCGAGGCGACGATGATCGCCAGAATGGTCGAGGCCACCGAATACAGCATCAGCCCGCGGTCGAGAAACGGCGTCAGGCGGCCAAGGCGCCAGTGACGATAGACCGCGCGCCAGCTGCCCTGCCGTTCGCACAGGATCGCGTCCTGCAGACTGCGACAGTCCTGCCACAGATCGATGAATTCGCCGAGACGGTACAGCGCGTTGGAAAACAGCAACTGTTTGCGATCTTCGAGGGCTTCGGCGCTCGGTTGCAACGCTTCGAGCTGATCCCGCAGGGTTTGCCAGCGGTCGAGGTCGGCGTCTTTGTGGCCTAGCCATTCGCGGGTGGCGGTGAGCAGCGGCGCGAATTTTTCCACCAGTTCCGGCGTGCGCCGTTCGAGGGCGTAAAGCGAATCTTCCAGGGCATCGATCACCGGCAGCAGGTGGATCATCCGCCCGCGCAGTTCCTTGGTGTTGCGCACCGTCTGCGGCCGCGCACCTTCGTGCGGCAACTGGCCGATCATCAACTCCAGGCTGTTGAAGCTGCCAACCATGGCCATGCGCAGGGCGGTGACTTCTTCAGGCTGCACGTCGCGACTGAGGAATTTCAGGCTGTAGGTGGTCGCGTCGGCGAACCATTTGCCCACGGCGTCGTTGAACACCGGTGCCAGGCGTCGTGGCCAGAACATCGCACCGACCACCGCCGCCACGGCAATGCCGAGAAAGATCTCTTCAGTTCGCGACTCGGCCACGTCCCACACCGCCAGCGGGTTATCCACCACCGGCAGGGCGATCAACGGCAAGGTGTAGCCGGCCAGCATCAGCGCGTAATTGTTGGCGGTCCGCAGATGCAGGGACAGAAACAGCAGAATCCCGGTCCATAACGCAATGACTACCACCAGCACATAAGGGCTCTGGACGAACATCGGCACGAACAGCACCGCCGCCGCTGCACCGAGAAACGTGCCGATCGCGCGATACAGCGCCTTGGAACTGGTCGGGCCGAGGAACGGGCTGGAAACGATGTACACCGTGGCCATCGCCCAGTACGGACGCGGCATCTGCATGAGCAGGGCGATGTACAGCGCGATCATCGAGGCCGCGAACGTGCGGATCCCGTAGAACCAGTCCCGCGCTGGGGGCATGCCGGAAAAGAACCCGTTCACGGATTGATCACCGTTGGCGGAGTAGCCGCCTCAAAAGCTCTCAGTACCCGAAGCGTAGCCTCCAGATCGCGCTGGTCGATGCCTTCGAGCACTTCATGACGCAGGCGCACCAGTTGCGCCTCCACCGCTTGCACCAGCTCACGGCCGGTGTCGGTCAGGCTCAGGCATTTGGCGCGACGGTCCTGCGCATCTTCGGTGCGGCAGACAAAACCGGCGTGACACAACTGATCGAGCAGACGCACCAGCGACGGCGACTCCATCCCCGCCGCCTGCGCCACCTGCACCTGCCGCACACCCTCGCCCAGCCGCCCGATCATCAACAACGGGACGGCGCAGGCTTCGGAAATTCCATAGTTGACCAGCGTGGTCTGGCAGATCTTCCGCCAATGCCTGGCGGCCACCACCATGGCACTGCTGATGTTCATCTGGAGAGCGTCGAGGTTATTCGGCACGAGGGAATGCACACACTGTTAGTTTGCTAACTATCAATATGGCATTTGAGGGGAAATTCAGTCAAGTTTTGAAACAAATTGCTTTCAGCACAAGAAATGTTCCTCGCTGAAACTGCGCCGACACCGACATCCGAGAGCACTGAACCATGACGACGCAATTCACGCCCGAGAACCCGAATTCCGGACAACATCCGATTGAACGTCTGCCCGACACATCTGCGTACGCGGCATTTTTAGAGCAAAAAGTAAGAATCGCTCGTGAATCAATGGCCTGCGGAATCGGTTTATCCAATCTTGAAGTTGAAGCGACGTTCTCTTCCTTGAGAGCTATGACTGCCAAGGACTAGGTCCGGTCTTTATCCCGCCCGCCCTTTCCTCAACATCACATCCAGCTGATCCACCACCTCCGCCCAATCCGCATCATCGAGAATCTCGTCGCGCAGGAAATCCGCCTGGCTCTTGCTCCAGAAGAACGCATCGCACAGGTGCAGTTCGGGTTTGAGCGGGGAGTGGGCGGCGATGAACTGATCGATGCTGACCGGGTCGTTGTCCAGGCCCAGTTGTTTGAACAGGGACGGGAGGCTGTGCGTCGGGTTTTCCATGTCGGTACTCCTGCAAGATCTATAGGGTGTGAAAGATTTTTCGCGAGCACGCTCGCTCCCAGAGGTTCAGCGCAGGACCTGTAGGAGCGAGCGTGCTCGCGATTGGCGCCCTCACAAACCTCATAAACCTACTGACTCAACTCCCGCACCTGCGCATGCGGCACCATTTTCAGAAACTCGGGCATGCTCATGTGCAGCAGATTGTTGTGGTTGCCGGCCTCCAGGTAGATGTCTTTCTGCCGGGTCACGAGCGGGTCGATGACCATGTCCAGGCCATAGGAATCGCCCAGTGGCGGCACCGCACCGCGTTCGCAGTCATCGAACAGGTGAGCGAGCGTGCTTTCGCGGGTGATCTGCCACTCGCCGCTGGTGCGCACCTTGCTCAGGTCCAGATGGCGGCTGGCAGGCAGCACGGCCATCAGGTAATGCCCGTGGTGGTCGTCGAGGATCACCGATTTGGCCACCCGCTCCGCCGGAATTCCCGAAACCCGCGCCGTTTCCAGGCTGCTGCTCGAGTGCGGATGGGAGACGACGTCGTATTGGCATTGCGCCCGGGTCAGGCTGCTTTGCACTTTTCTTGCCATACGCATGATGCACCTCGTTGCCCGCCGACGCTGCGCGGCGAGCGATGATGAACGTTGTTCCTGTTCTGGAAAGTCTAGTCCGGCAAGCCGCGAACGAAGGTAAATCCGCCCACTGGCGAGGCCGCGCAATGATCAAAATTCATCCAGCCGCAGGCTCAACTAGACTGATAAGAGAACCCCATGACTCTCCCGGAGGGTCGCGTGAACACCCGATGCTGTGCGTTTGCCCTGATGCTGCTGAGCGGATCGGCCCTGGCGGCGGACACCTCACTTGCGGCCGAAAGCCCGATCGGCCTGTGGCTGATCACCCTGGGCATCACCTTGCTGATCGCCGAAGGCGTGCTGCCCAATTACGGCGTGATCGGCCTTGCCGGGATTGTCATGTTCGTGATCGGCGCGCTGATTCTGAGCAATGCCGAACTGCCGGTGCCAATGATGATCGGCCTCGGGCTGGTCAGCGCACTGCTGCTGATCGCGTTGCTGGTTCGTGCCCTGAAGACCCGGCCGCGACACCCGGTCAGCGGCGACGCCGGCCTGGTCGGCAGCGTGACGGCCGTGACCATGGTGGAGTCGCGCGACACTCGCAACGGCTGGATACAGTTGCAAGGAGAACGCTGGCAAGTGTCGAGTGCCACGCCGCTGCACGCCGGGCAACCGGTGCGGGTAGTCGGGCGCAAGGGCTTGTTGCTGCAAGTGGCCGCGGCTGACGCGGCACCGCTCGGAGAGTGATCATGGGTCTGCAAATCGGTTTTGTCGCGCTGCTGCTGTTGCTCATTGCCCTGGCGGGCTCGACGTTCCGCATCCTGCGTGAATACGAACGCGGCGTGGTGTTCCAGCTCGGGCGCTTCTGGCAGGTCAAGGGGCCGGGGTTGATCCTGTTGATTCCGGTGGTGCAGCAAATGGTCCGGGTGGATCTGCGCACCATCGTCCTCGACGTGCCGCCCCAAGACGTGATCACCCGCGACAACGTCTCGGTCAAGGTCAACGCGGTGCTGTACTTCCGCGTGCTCGACCCGCAGAAAGCGATCATCCAGGTCGAAGACTTCCTGACCGCCACCAGTCAACTGGCCCAGACCACCCTGCGCGCGGTACTCGGCAAACATGAACTGGACGAACTGCTGGCCGAGCGCGAACAGTTGAACATCGACATCCAGCAAGTGCTCGATGCCCAGACCGACGCCTGGGGCATCAAGGTGGCCAATGTCGAGATCAAGCATGTCGACCTCAACGAATCGATGGTGCGCGCCATCGCCAGACAGGCTGAAGCGGAACGGGAACGGCGCGCCAAGGTGATCCACGCCGAAGGCGAACTGCAGGCCTCGGAAAAACTCATGCAGGCCGCCGAAATGCTCGGCCGCCAGCCCGGCGCCATGCAATTGCGCTACATGCAGACCCTGAGTTCGATTGCCGGTGACAAGAGCTCGACCATCGTCTTTCCGTTGCCGATCGAGTTGCTCAAGGGAATGGCGGATCTGTCGGCAAAATCGTGAGCCTGCGCAAGCGCTCCAGTGCGTCATAGGGCGCCCGCGCACAACGTTCCACTTGCGTGCGCAACAGAGTGGAAGCCTCAAGGCGTTTGCTTTCGCCATCGGCGACAAACGCCTGTGACGGCTGTTTCGCATGCTGCGCAGAAGCCGTCAGCGCCTGCTCACACTGCTCGGCATTGAGTTGAAAGAACCTCGCCAACCGTCCTGTCATCGCCTCAGGCAACTCGTTGTAATTCACCGCCAGCCCGTCGAAATCAGCGCAGTGCAAACACGCCGCGTCCAGCAGCCGTCCCAATCGCCGGGCGATAAAATCCTCGCGTCCTTTGAATGGCAGGTCGTCGTCCAGCACGCACGCGCCGAGCAGGTCGGGCACCATGTGCATGCCTGGGCGACGCAGATGTGAAACGGCGATCTCCAGCGGATCGCGGTAGACAAACAGCCACGGCGTGTCGGGAAAACAGTCGTGCAATAACGGCCATTCGCCGATGTTCCAGGCATCGAGCTTGATCACCAGTCTCTGCTCCATCCCGCGCCGGCGCTGACCGTAGGCCGAGAGCAACCCGGCGATGGCCGCACGACGTTCAGCGGCCGGCAGATCGCTGCGCAGCAAGGCATCCAGGGGGGGCGCCTCGGAAATCACGATGTGATCGGCGAGCTGCGCCACCATTTGACTGATCAGCGTCGAACCACAGCGCGAAGCGTGCAGGATGAAAGCGCTCGGTGACAGGCCCGGGCTGAGTGCTTGCCAATCGGCAAGCGCCGACAAGGACGTCTGCCGGCGAAACGCCTGATTGAACGGCAACTGCAGCGCCTGCTCCACCGCCTCGCGAAAAAACGGCTGGTGCAGCGGCGTGTCACCGAACCAGCACCAGTCGACCAGCCATTGCCCGGCCTCTTTCCAGATGCGAACCGGCAGCCAGCCGTCGAAATTCAGGCTCGCCATTGTTCGTTCCACGAGCGGCGCCCGTTGCGCATCGCCGCCTGCAGTTCTTCCCGGGAGAATGACAAGCCGCGCTCGGCGGCCAACGCCAGGGTTCGGCTGATGAACGCTTCGGGATCACGTAGCGCCTGCAAGGTCGCCGACAACGACCGATCCACGGCCAGCAGACGCTGAAATCGCTGCAGCGCCGAGTCTTCGGCATCCGGCCGCGGTGTGCTTGGCAAACCGTCGGTCATCATCTGCTCCAGCCAGGCGCCGGGTCGGCAATCGAGGACCAGATGAATGCGTGCCGTACTGTCCCGATTGTCGACCCGGTGCGGTCGCGCAAGATCGAGAAACCAGCACTCGCCTTCCATCATCGGCATGCGCAGGCCATCGAGCCAGAAGTCCACCGCAGGCGGACTGAGCAGCGGAATGTGCAGTCGCATATCGGCGTTCTCACCCTCAAGATCGTAATCGCGATGCTCATGGATCTGCCCACCCGGCCCCAATCGCAGCAGCCGGGCACTGACGATCTCCAACGGCAGGTCGCGCAACGCCTGTTGCCAGCGGCGGTCCTTCAACCAGGGGCGGCGCGGCACCGGTTCGGCGGTACCGGGTGACAACTCGGTCAAGGCATCGGCAGCGCAAATCAGCGCCACACCGCTCCAGTCACCGCTGAAATACGCGGTGTTGAAATGGCCGTGCCAGTCTGTGTCCTCGATCGCCGCCAACGCCTGCAACAGCAACGGCAAATCCACAGAGACCGGCAGGCGCGAGTACGCTGGCCGACTCATCACTCACTTGGCAGCGGCACGGGCCGCCGGCACCGAAATATCCCCCGACGCCCACGCCGCTTCGCGGTTGGCCAGCGCCGTGGCGATCGACTGCACTTCAGTCGACTGCACCTGATCCGGCAACGGATCGAGGCCGGCACTGGCGAAGATCTGGCCATAGGCATTGCGCAGGTCGGCGTAGGACAGGTCACGGCGCAAATCCGCTTGCAGGTTGTTCAGTTCGCCCTGGATCAGATCCAGCTCGCCGATGCCTGCCGCCTGATGACGGTTGCGCAACTGACCGACAATTTGCCCGTCGATGTCCGACAGTTGCTGGTTGGTCTTGAACTGGCGCAGCGCTTCCTGATAGTTGGCGTTGGCCACGTACAATTGCGCCAGCACTGCAATCGACATCGCCTGACGCCGTGCGGTAGCGACTTCTTCACCGGCCTTGGCCACATCGATGGCCGCCGGAGCGGAGATTACGTTGAACAGGTTCCAGGTCACTTTCACGCC
Source organism: Pseudomonas sp. 58(2021) (assembly GCF_017491585.1). Classification (NCBI taxonomy): domain Bacteria; kingdom Pseudomonadati; phylum Pseudomonadota; class Gammaproteobacteria; order Pseudomonadales; family Pseudomonadaceae; genus Pseudomonas; species Pseudomonas sp. 58(2021). The sequence continues at coordinate 65,465 of NZ_JAFGYZ010000020.1, read as the reverse complement.
ATAGTCGGCCCAGCGGTCGTTCACCAGGAACGAGTTGCTGTCGTAGTGCCCGCCGGCAGAAAACTCCAGGCCCGGGAGCATGCGCAGCATGGCTTTGCGGGTTTCGGCAGCGCTGATCCGGGTCTGGTAATCCTGCTCGCGCAGTTCCGGGCGACTGGTCAGGGCTTCCTGTTCCAGTTTGGCGATATCGACCTTGAGTTCCGGGATCTGATAACCGTCGTCGGTGGCCAGCGTCAGGTTGGTGCCCATCGGCAGGTTGATCAGGGTCGCCAGTTCGGTTTTCGCCAGCGACAACGCGCGGCGCTGCTCTTCCAGCTGCCGGGTGGCTTCGATCAGTGAACGCTGGTATCCGAGGGACTGCACCGGATCGCCGATACGCTGCTCGCTCATGCTTTCACTGTTGCGTCGGGCAGCGTCGACCCGTGCCATCAGGCTGTCGATCTGCTTGAGCAGACGCTCGGCTGCCATTGCCCGCCAATAGGCAGAACGCACGTCCTGGACGATGGTGTTGATCACCTTGCGACGACGTTCCTGGACGATCAGGCGCTGGTCGCCCTGTTGCTTGGCGTTGATGTAGCTGACGCCGAAGTCGAGAACGTTCCAGACCATGGTCAGGTCGGCGACGTTGCGGTCGCGGTCCTGGGAGGTCGACGGTTCCAGAGACTGGGTGCCGGTGCGCACACTCTGGCTGCTGGAGGCGCTGACGTTGTTGCGTCCGACGTAACCGGCGTCCAGCGCCATGCGCGGCAGCATGTCAAAACTGGCGAGATCGAGCTGCCGCTTGGCCAGCGCTTCCTCCATGATCTTCAAGCGACCTTCGAGGTTGTATTTCACCGCGCGGGCCATGGCCTGGTGCAGGGTCAACGGACCGCGCAACGGTTCCTGGCCCTTGTACATGGTTTGCAGGTCGGCTCGGGCCCGTTGCTCACTGACACTGCGTTCGATCGGTTCACTGGTGACTGCACATCCGCTGATCGCCAGCGCCAGCAGGCTGGCGCCGAACAACTTCTGACTTTTCTTCATCCCTGGATCGCCCCTAGGTCCCACATATTGTTGGATTGTTCTGGTTTGTCAGGCCGGTATTTCGCTGATGCCGACCTGTTGCAGCGCCGCGGCCAGGTTATCCACCCGGTGCTGCTCGCTGTCCTTGATCTGTTGCAGTTGCTGGCCCAGGGTCGGCGCGCCGAACACACCGCGCAGGCCTTGGGTAATGTCGCCGCCCTTGATCGAGTGAATGTCGAAGGCGTTCAGTGAATCCCGCTCTGTCTCGCTGTTCTGGTTGAACAGGCTGGAAAGGGTGCTGATACCGAACACGCCCCCATCTCCCCCGCCAAAGCCGAGGAAGCCATGGCCCGAACCGTCGCCGCCGCTGTCACTGCTGGTGAACACCTGGGCAATGAAACTCGGGCTCAAGGCACCGTGGTTGATGAAAATGTCGCCCAATGGACGGATACCGTTGCCGATGACCCGCTGCTCGAACAGCGGCGGGAAGGTCAGCGGTGAACCGAGATTCCCGACAGGCGTCGTGAAGACCACCGGTTGCAGCGGTACGTTAGGCGGTGGCGGTGCCACGACCGGATCGCTGCTGCGAAACTGCGGATCCGGCGTCACCACCAGAGGAGACGTCGGTGGCACGGCCGGCACCGTGTTGATCACATAGTTGCCGGACTGACTGATCCCGCTGCCGCTGTTACCCGACAGATCGCTGACCCCGGCACGGTTGACGCTGATCGCATTGCTGGCGCTGCTGACGTTGGCGTTTGGCGTCAGGGTCGCGGTCCAGGTCTTGCCGCCGTCGTTGCTGCTGAGGTTGGACAAGGTACCGTTGGCCACGCTGAGGTCCGACAGATCGAAACCGGTCACCGCTTCATTGAAGGTAATGAACACCTGCGACGTCTGGCCGACGCCCAGGTTCGGATTGGCAACCACTACCGTAGCGGTCGGCCGTTCACTGTCGAGGGTGTAGTTGTTCGACACCGCCACCGTGCTGCCGGCGTTGCCCGCCTGGTCGGTGACGTTGCTGGTGTCCAGGGCAATGAAGTTGCTCGGGTCGGTGACATTCGCGGTCGGCGTGAAGGTCGCGGTCCAGGTCTTGCCGCCGTCGCTGCTGGTCAGGTTGCTCAGGTCACCGTTGGTCACACTCAGGTCGGACAGGTCGAAATTGCTCACCGCCTCGCTGAACGTGAAGGTCACCGTGGTGGTCTGGCCGATGCCCAGATGCGGATTGGCGACCACAATGCTCACCGTCGGCCGGGTCGCATCGAGGAGGTAGTTGTTGGAGATGGCAATGCTCGCCCCGGCATTGCCGGCCAGATCCTGGACGCCGGCAGTGTCGATCAGAATCAGGTTGGTCGGGTCGTTGACGTTGGCTGTCGGCGTGAAAGTCGCCGTCCAGGTCACGCCACCGTCGCTGCTGGTCAGGTTCGAGAGCGAACCGTTGGCGACGCTGATGTCCGACAGGTCGAACCCGCTCACCGCTTCGCTGAAGGTGATGGTCACCGTGGTGGTTTCACCGATGCCCAGGCGGTTGTCGGCAACCACGATGGTGGCGGTCGGCAGCGCGGTGTCGATGGCGAAGTTGTTGGAATCGGTGGTGCCGACGCCACTGTTGCCCGACAGGTTGGCCACCCCGGCGTTGTTCAGGGTGATCAGGTTGCTGCTGTCGGTAATGTTGTTGGTCGGCGTGAACGTCGCGGTCCAGGTGATGCCACCGTCGCTGCTGCTGACGTTGCTCAGCGTGCCGTTGGCGATGGTCAGGTCGCTGTTGTCGAAACCGCTGACCGCTTCGTTGAAGGTGATGGTCACCAGCGAGGTTTCTCCGGCCTTGAGCGCAGTGTCGGCAATGACAATGGTCGCGGTCGGCACTTCGGTCTGCACCTGGTAATTGGCCGAGCTGGTGGTACCGCTGCCGGTGTTGCCGGCCAGGTCGGTGATGCCGGTGTTGTTCAGGACGATCAGATTGGTCAGGTCGGTAACGCCGATGTTCGGCGTGAAGGTGGCCGTCCAGGTGATGCCGCCGTCGCTCGACGAAACGTTGCTCAGGGTGCCGTTGGCGACGCTCAGGTCCGAGTTGTCGAAACCGGTCACCGCCTCGCTGAAAGTGATGGTCACCTGGGCGGTTTCGCCAGGGCGCAGATCACTGTCACTCATGACAATGGTCGCCGTCGGACGCTGACTGTCGACGGCATAGTTGTTGGAATCGGTGGTGCCACTGCCGGCGTTGCCCGCCAGATCGGCGATCCCGGTATTGTCCAGGGTGATCACGTTGGTGGTGTCGGTAATCCCTGCCGCCGGGGTGAAGGTCGCGGTCCAGGTAATGCCGCCATCGCTGCTGCTCACGGCGCTCAACGTGCCGTTGGCGATGATCAGGTCGGCATTGGTGAAACCGGTCACCGCTTCGCTGAACGTGATAGTCACCAGACTGGTCTGGCCGACGCCCAGGGCGGTGTCGGCGACCACGATGGTGGCAGTCGGACGCTGAGTGTCGACCGAATAGTTGTTCGAATCGGTGGTGCCGCTGCCGGCGTTGCCGGACAGGTTCTGCACGCCGCTGTTGTCGAGGGTGATCAGGTTGGTGGCGTCGGTGACGTTGCTGGTCGGGGTGAAGGTCGCCGTCCAGGTAATGCCGCCGTCGCTGCTGCTGACTGCCGACAACGTGCCGTTGGCGATGGTCAGATCGGCGTTGGTGAAACCGGTCACCGCTTCACTGAAGGTGATGGTCACCAGCGAGGTTTCGCCGATTTTCAGGCTGGAGTCGGACACGATGATGGTCGCGGTCGGCAGCACGGTGTCGATGGTGTAGTTGGGCGAACTGGTGGTGCCGCTGCCGGTATTGCCGGCGAGGTCGGCGATGCCGGTGTTGTTCAGGACAATCAGGTTGGTGGCGTCGTTGACGCCCACGTTCGGCGTGAACGTCGCCGTCCAGGTGATGCCGCCGTCGCTGGACGTGACGTTGCTCAAGGTGCCGTTGGCGACACTCAGGTCGGAATTGTCAAAACCGGTCACCGCTTCGCTGAAGGTAATGGTGACCAGCGAGGTTTCTCCGGCACTCAGGCTGCTGTCGGAGAGCACGATGGTGGCGGTCGGGCGCTGACTGTCGACGGCATAGTTGTTGGAATCGGTGGTGCCGCTGCCGGCGTTGCCCGCCAGATCGGCGATGCCGGTGTTGTCCAGGGTGATCACGTTGGTGGTGTCGGTTATCCCTGCCGCCGGGGTGAAGGTCGCGGTCCAGGTAATGCCGCCGTCGCTGCTGCTCACGGCGCTCAACGTGCCGTTGGCGATGATCAGGTCGGCGTTGCTGAAACCGGTCACCGCTTCGCTGAACGTGATGGTCACCAGACTGGTCTGGCCGACGCCCAGGGCGGTGTCGGCGACCACGATGGTGGCAGTCGGACGCTGAGTGTCGACCGAATAGTTGTTCGAATCGGTGGTGCCGCTGCCAGCGTTGCCGGACAGATTCTGCACGCCGGAGTTGTCCAGCGTGATCAGGTTGGTGGCGTCGGTGACGTTGCTGGTCGGGGTGAAGGTCGCCGTCCAGGTAATGCCGCCGTCGCTGCTGCTGACTGCCGACAACGTGCCGTTGGCGATGGTCAGGTCGGCGTTGGTGAAACCGGTCACCGCTTCACTGAAGGTGATGGTGACCAGCGAGGTTTCGCCGATTTTCAGGCTGGAGTCGGACACGATGATGGTCGCGGTCGGCAGCACGGTGTCGATGGTGTAGTTGGGCGAACTGGTGGTGCCGCTGCCGGTATTGCCGGCGAGGTCGGCGATGCCGGTGTTGTTCAGGACAATCAGGTTGGTGGCGTCGTTGACGCCCACGTTCGGCGTGAACGTCGCCGTCCAGGTGATGCCGCCGTCGCCGCTGCTCACCGCCGTCAGGGTGCCGTTGGCAACCACGATGTCGGCATTGCTGAAACCGGTCACCGCTTCACTGAAGGTGAAGGTCACCAGCGTCGTTTCACCGGCCGTGAGGGTGCTGTCGGCAACCACAATGGTCGCGGTCGGACGCTGGGTGTCGATGGCATAGTTACCGGAGTCGACAGTTCCGCTGCCGGCGTTGCCGGCCTGGTCGGAGACGCCGGTCTGGTCCAGGGTGATGACGTTGGTGGCATCGGTGATGTTGCTGGTCGGCGTGAACGTCGCCGTCCAGGTGACACCGCCGTCGCTGCTGCTCACCGCACTCAACGTGCCGTTGGCAATGGTCAGGTCGGCGTTGGTGAAACCGGTCACCGCTTCGCTGAAGGTGATGGTCACAACCGAGGTTTCGCCGATTTTCAACGCGTTATCGGACAAGGCGATGGTCGCGGTCGGGCGCACGGTATCGATGGCGTAATTGTTCGAATCGGTCGTGCCGCTGCCGGCGTTGCCGTTCAGGTCAGCGATGCCGGTGTTGTTCAGGGTAATCAGGTTGGTCGCGTCGGTGATGCTGGCGGTCGGCGTGAACGTCGCCGTCCAGGTGATGCCGCCGTCGCTGCTGCTGACCGCCGTCAATGTGCCGTTGGCAATGGTCAGGTCGGCGTTGGTGAAACCGGTCACCGCTTCGCTGAAGGTGATGGTCACCAGCGAGGTTTCGCCGATTTTCAGGTTGTTGTCGGCCACCACGATGGTCGCTGTCGGCCGCGCGGTGTCGATCGCATAGTTGTTGGAGTTGGTGGTGCCGCTGCCGGCGTTGCCGGCCAGATCGACGACCCCGGTGTTGTCCAGGGTGACCAGGTTGGTGGTGTCGGTGATGTTGGTGGTTGGCGTGAGCGTGGCGGTCCAGGTGACGCCGCCGTCGCTGCTGCTCAGGCCGGTCAGGGTGCCGTTGGCCACCGTCAGGTCGGCCGTGGTGAAGCCACTGACCGCTTCGCTGAAGGTAATGGTCACCAGCGAGGTTTCTCCCACCGCCAGGTTGGTGTCGGCCACGACAATGGTCGCGGTCGGCCGCACCGTATCGATCACATAATTGACCGAATCGGTGGTGCCGGTGCCGGCGTTACCGGCCAGATCGGCAATACCGGTGTTGTCCAGAGAGATAAGGTTAGTCGTGTCGGTGATGCTGGCGCTCGGGGTGAACGTCCCGGTCCAGGTAATACCGCCGTCACTGCTGCTCACCGCGCTCAGGGTGCCGTTGGCAATGGTCAGGTCGGCGTTGGTGAAGCCGGTCACCGCTTCACTGAAGGTAAAAGTCACCAGCGAGGTATCGCCGATTTTCAATGCCGTATCCGACATCACGATGGTCACGGTCGGGCGCGCGGTATCGATCGCGTAGTTGACGGAGTTGGTCGTACCGACACCCGCCACACCGTCGCTGATCGCGTTCACCCCGGTGTTGTCGAGGGTGATCAGGTTGGTGGCGTCGGTGATGTTGTTGGTCGGGGTGAACGTCGCGGTCCAGGTCAGGCCGCCGTCGCTGCTGCTGACCGCTGTCAGCGTGCCGTTGGCGATGGTCAGGTCGGCGTTGGTGAAACCGGTCACCGCCCGGCTGAAGGTGATGGTCACCAGCGAGGTTTCGCCGATTTTCAGGGCGGTGTCGGACATCACGATGGTGGCGGTCGGTGGTTCCACATAAGCGGTGTTGAGTGTGCCGCCGTTGTTGTAGATCGCCGCGAAGGCCAAGGGTACAGAGCCCGTCACGCCGCCGCCCAGTTCTGCGCCACCGGAGCCGCTGCCCGCCGCGTTGCCAGTGATGGAGCTGAAGTTGGAGGCCGTGATCAGTACCGTGCCGCCCTGGTTCCAGATTGCGCCGACACCCCGTCCGCCGTCGCCGCCGTTCAGGTTGTTGCTGCCCTGGCCGCTGCCGCCACCGCCACCGCCGCCCGCACCGATGTTGTTGCTGATGACCGAGGTGCCGACGATTTTCAGGGTCCCGGTGGAGGCGTTATAAATGCCGCCGGCCGCATTGCCGCCGACGCCGCCGACCTTGTCCCAACCGGCGCCGCCACCGCCGCCGCCAATGGAAATCGTGCCGTTGTTGGCGGTGCCGCCATTGCCGCCGTTGCTGTAATAGGACACGCCCACACCGCCAGCACCGCCGAGGGTGGAACCGCCGCGCCCGCCCATGTGCGTCGCGTCGTAGCCACCGCCATAACCGCCGACACCGCCGCTGCCGGCCTGGCCGCCCAGGGTACCGGTGCCCGGCCCGGCCGTGCCGCCATGACCGCCGCCCTGACCACCGAGGCCACCGCCGCCGCCACCGGCACCGCCGTAGAACGCACCGGTCACACCCCCGCCACCGCCACCACCGGCCGCCGCGTTACCGGTCACCGAAACGTTGTTCAGGGTCAGGATGCCGGCGTTGAAAATCCCGCCGCCCATGGCCCCGGTCGCGCCATAGCCGCCATTGCCGCCGTTGCCCGAGACCAGGCCCCGGGTAATCACCAGACCATCGAGGGTCACGGTGCTGCCGGAGGTGATTTCCACCACCCGGGTCTTGTACTGGCCATCGAGGGTGACGTCGGCGACGCCATCGTTGTTCAGGTCGCCATCGACCGTGACGCTCTTGTTGATCAGCAATTCCGAGGTGAGCTGTACCGTCATGCCGGTGCTGAAGGTCACGATGTCGCCGTTCTGCGCCGACGCCAGCGCTGCGCGCAGCGAGCCGACCCCGGTGTTCGCGTTGTTGGTGGCAGTCCAGGTGGCGAGGCCCCACTGGTACTCGCTCATCGACAAGGTCGACAGCACGTTGGCGCTCTCGATCTTGCCGGTGGCGATCTCCAGATCCCAGTCACCGCCCACACCGGTGCGGTTGTTCGACGCCGCCACGTCACGACCGGTCAATTGCGCCAGCGAGTCGACAAAGCTCAGGCCACGGTCACCCTCGGCGGTGTAGCAGCCGTAAATGAGGATGTCGCCACCGACGTTCATGTCCTTGCCGATTTCCGCCAGCACCGCGCTGCGCTGCGCGACGTTGTCCGCCGACAGGTAGCTGTTGCCCAGCCACAGGTCACCGGCGTTGCCGTGGGCAATGATTTGCACCGAGCTGACGCCCGAATGCTGGTCGAGATAGTCGGCGATCTGCTGCAAGCCGTCCTTGCTCGCGTCGAGCTTGACCACTTGCGTCCCCGGGGCGACGCCTTTGAGCAAGCTGTCGGCATCCTTGACCCGGCCATCGACGAACACCACGCTTTGCCCAGGTACGGCCACCGGGCTGGCCGCAGGTGTGGCATCGGCCTGGCCGTGGGTGTCCTTGCTGACCGACGGATGATCGGCCGTGGGTGTCTTGGCCGCATCGGCAGCGGGATGGCTGTCGGCCTGGGCGGCGGTGTCAGCGACAGTGGCCGCCACGGCGCCGTCGAACAGCAGGCGCGGTTCCAGCGACATGATCAGCGGCGCCGCCAGCGTCCGTTGGCTTTCGGTTAACCGCGACTTTTGCTTGCTCCACCACATGTTGCTCACCCGGACTCGAACAGTTGTAAACGCATCAATGAAAAACGCCGCGATCAACTGATCGCGGCGTCGGACTTCATACGAATCACATTGGCAGCGCTGGCTGAGCCATCGAGCCAGAAGGACAAATCGGCGTATTGCTTGAACAGGTCCGGCGGCAGAATCGTGCGCCGCGACTGCAGGGCGACCTTGGGTTTGACCTTGTGCAGGCCAGCCACGCCCAGGGCCTGGTCGAACTCCGGCGCGTCATAGGCCAGGTGCTCGAAATCGTGCTCGAACCAGGGTTCGCCAATGAAGTCGTAGACCAGCCGCAGCACCCGCTCGGGGGCCTGGGTCAGCAGGTCGTAATCAACGATCAGCAGCGAATCGGCGTGCTCGCCGTAATAGGCTTCCTTGAGCGCCGCCCAGGCGAATCCCACCAGGCGGTTGCGCTGGGCCAGGGTTTCGCAGCGGCTGTAGACCGTGTTGCGCTCGACGGCATCGCCGAACAGCTTGGTGTTTTCATAGGGGTTGGCGCGGTAGAGCCGCTCCAGGCTGTCCATCACCCAGGCGACGTTGCGCACACAGGCAATGACTTTGGCTTTGGGGAACAGATCGTTGATCGCCGGCAGGCGCGAACTCCACTGCCGGTTGGTGTCGAACACCACCGGTTTGTCGGCCTTGTCGGCGTAGTAGGAATCGAACAGCCCGCGCAGCAGGCGACGGCGCATGTCGGTGTCGATCACCGCACCGAATTCGCTGCCGGCGCTGCATTGTTCAAGGACACCGGAGAACAACGCGCCGACCGGACTGGTCATGCCGGCATGAAAGCGCGGGTTCTGCAAAAGAATCGCAGACAGGAGAGTCGAACCTGAGCGCGGCAAGCCGGAGATAAAGTGGAACTGCTGCAATCCCTTCACCATTACTTTGTAAGTCCTTTTATCCGACGAGCGTAGTCCAACAATAACCTTTCGACTAGTAGTGTTTTGATATCAACATAGAGCAAAACGGACTTGTAATGTCATTTCTTATCGCGAACAGTCAGGTGAAGCGTTTAAGTCACTCTCCGTTGGTACGATCGTCCTTTTCCATAACGAAAAGTCGCGCTTTCGCCCCGCCAGCACTGGACTGATCACGCAACTGCCAGCTCTTGGGCAGAGGCAGGAACGGGTCCGCCACTTCCGGGTCCAGGTCACCGATCAACCAGACCCGGGAGCTGTTTTTCGGCAGATCGGCGAGACGATCCAGATAAACCTCATCGGGCACCAGTGTGCCGAAACCGTAATGGTTCGGACGCGTCGAGCGCCCGTCGGCGGCGGGCGGTGTGTACAGCCTTACCTGAGCATCGGTGCGGTTGTAGTAGACGTAACTCAGGTACCAGAGCATGTCGCTGGTAACGATCCGGTCACCACTGACGAAGTGATGGTTGATGTGATCGACCATGACATTGAGCTGGTCATCGGGATCGACCGTGGCGTTGGTGTTCACCCCGACCATTTCGATCCCGACAAACGACACCAGTACCACCGCCGCCAGCACTCGAGCGCGGCTGTACAAACGGTCGATGGCCAGCGCCACCAGCATCGGCAGCCCCAGTGCGTAGGCCGTCAGATAGCGCTCGATGAACACCGGGCTGATGAACGACACCGCGAACACCAGAAACAACGGCACACCGGTGTAGAGCGCCAGCAGCACGCTGCCATGGTTCACGCTGCGGTCACGGGCCACGGCCACGCCCGCCAGCGCCAGCATGGCCAGCGGCATGCCGCCGAACAGCAACACCGGAAGATGATCGCCTTCGTTCTGGATCAGCCACAGCCAGATCATCGACGGCAGTGAGGACAGGGTCACCGGATCTTCCCAGCCCACATCGCCACCGACCTTGAGTTCTTCCATGTGCTGCGTCAGATCGAGCAGGTTCGGCAGCCACGGCAGGTAGAGTGCGACGATCGCCAGATTGGCCAGCCACCAGTCCTTGCGCTGGATGTGCCGCAGGCGATAACCCGGCAACAGGCGGATCAGCCCCAGGTACAGCCAATGGCTCAGTGCCGCCAGCACGGCGAAATAATGGGTGTACAACGCGGCGCTCATCAGCAGCGCGTAGATCACCAGATACCGTCGGCGCTGCGGGCGTCTGACCCAGCAGATCAATGCCAGGGTGGTGCCGAGCAGCAACAGGCCGAGCAGCGAGTACATGCGCACTTCCTGGCTGTAGCGCACCGCCGTCGGCAGCAGCGCCAGCAGTACCCCGGCGATGATGGCGGCACGACGGGTCGCCAGACGATCGACCAGACACATGCCCAGACCGACTGTGGCGATGCCGGCCAGGGCACTGAGGCTGCGGATCGACAGAATCCCTTCGCCAAACAGACTGACCCAGCCGTGCAGCAGCATGAAGTACAACGGCGGATGCACATCGAACGCCGCATGTTCCCAGATACCGCCCAGCGTATAGCGCGCCAGCAACAGGCTGGAGCCTTCGTCGCCCCAGATCGCGGCGGCGGTCAGGTCATAAAAACGCACGACTGCCGCCAACAGCAAAATCGGTATCAGCCACTGCTGGCGAACCCAGCGCAGCAGACGCCGGACACCGGCATTTGGTGCGGCAAACGGGTCCTGGGTATCCCCCAGCGGAGTCTCGCGACGCGCTTCCATCAAGCTTCCCTTAGATTTTTCGAGTACAGAACAGCCTCAATCATTGCGCTCACTGTAGGCCAGCGGCGAAGTCGACGCGCGGCCGCGACGACGTCCGGCAAGTCCGTCGATCCGGGTCTACGCTACGGCTTGGCGTGACCTGCCTGCGCAAACGGAAGGCGCCAGCAAAGCCTTTCCACCTGCCCGACAACACAGGCTAACGCGCGGCGCGCCAACCACATAACAGAAGGATGAGGAACCATGGAAGTCTTTATGGGTACGATTCAACCGTTCGCCTTCAACTTCGCCCCCAATGGCTGGGCCCTGTGTAATGGACAGACCCTTTCCATTGCGCAATACAACGCGTTGTTCGCGTTGCTGGGCACCTACTACGGCGGCAACGGCACGACCAACTTTCAGTTGCCCAACCTGCAAGGTCGCGTGCCAATCGCCCAAGGCAACGGTCTGGGCCTGACGCCGCGCATCATCGGCCAGGTGGCTGGCACGGAAAGCGTCACCGCCACCATTGCCAACATGCCCAACCACACCCACGCGATGACGGGTCTGAGCGCCAACACGGCCTTGTCGCTAGCGGTCCCCGCCAGCAATCCGGCGACTGTACCGACTGCCACCAATTCCTACCTCGGTGCCTCCGGCGGCGGCCCCGGCTCGGCGAACATCTATTCCGACGCCCAGGGCGCCACGCCAGTGCCACTCAAAGGTGTGACCACCACCGTCACCGGGGACATTTCCTCCACCGGCGGCAGCCAGCCGCTGGGTATCATGCCCCCCTTCCTGGTCCTCAACTTCAGCGTTGCCCTGAACGGTCTCTTTCCGTCGCGCAACTGAGCAATCGTCCGGGGGCCCCGGGCCCCCGGACGTTTCGTTTTTTCTCTGGAGTCAAACCATGCTGCAATCGGTTCAGATCGAACACCTCCAGCCGTTGCTGGGGCAACAACGCACACTGCACCTGCCGGATGGCACGGCGCTGCCAATTCAACTCGCCCACCTTGAAGAAGCCCCGTCGGCGAAAATGCGCCACAGCGAACGCATGCCCTTCTGCCTCGAATTCAACAGCCTGGAGCCGACGGAATTTGTCGACGGCCTGTGCGCACTGGAGCTGCCGGAGTTCGGCCGGGTGGAAGATATTTTCGTGTCACGAGTGCCGGCGATGGGGCGGGATCCACAGTTGGGCTACTTCTGTATTTCCTTCAATTGATTTTCAAGGCTCATCGCGGATACCACACCAGCCGCTCCGCCGCCGGATTGCGCTCTTCCACCGCAAACCCCAGCGCCAGGTAATGCTGGCGCGCGTGGGGATTGTTGGCCCAGACCACCGTTGCCACCGGGCAACGCACTTGCTGCGCGGCCTTCTGCACACCTTGCAGCACCGCACGACCGTAACCCTTGCCCCGGGCCTGAGGGATGAAGGCGATGTACAACACGCGGATTTCGTTGGGGCCGAAATCCGTGCTCAGTGCACCGATGGCCGTGCCGAGTTTTTCCACGACGTAGTGCATGGCATTGGGATGGTTCTCGCCCACGCCCTGTTCCTGCACCTGAAATTGCTGCGCGACCACTTGCTGCACCACGTCCTGCTCGCCGTCGATCCATTGCAGATCCGGGCGAGCGGATTGATAGAGACTTTGCAGAAAAGGCCCGTCGGTGGCCCGCGAGGGTCGCACCACCAGGCCGTCTGCCGACACTGCTGCGTTGTCCGCCATATTCACGCTCCCTAGAAACCGCTTTCCCTGACCCCCAGCGCCGCCAGCCGACGCCAGGCTACGCCGAGCACCGATTCGCCGCTGCCCTGCAACACCACCACGCCGCGCAACGGCTGTACTGGCGCAGGTGGCTGATCCAGCGTAGTCAATCGCGCGCCGTATTGCGCCTGCACCGGTTCCGCCCGTTGCTGTTGATCGCGGCGTACGGCAATCGGCCCGTGATGGTCGGACGTCAGCGCTTCCTGATCGACATAGGCCACGCCATTGGTATCGATTTCATCGAGCTTCACGGTAATCGCCGGGTGCATCGGGTCATCGGCGATGAACCGCCCGGTGGCCCCCGGTCTGACCCGCCACAACTCGGCCTCGGCCACATAACCACGCAGGCGCGAACCGTCCTCGACCACTCGCGCCAGTGCATCCTTGCTCGACAGCCAGCGGCCCGGTGTCAGGTTCGGTAGCAAATCACGCACGGTGCCGGCATGGGGCGCACGCAGCAGCAGGCGTTCGCGGCGAGCGCTCAGGCCACGGTATTGCGCGACGGCTTCGGCGAGGCGTTGCTCGACGATGCCAGCGTCGGCAGCCGTTTCGCTGCGACCGGCCTGACGGCGCATCAGCAACTGCTGAATCTGGATTTCCCGGCGGACGATGGCCTGTCGCGAGTCGAGATCCGGCGACTCCAGTTCGATCAGCACGTCGCCCTGAGCGACTTTCTGGCCGTCCGCAACCTTCACCGTTTTGACCCGCGCCGCCACCGGCGCATGCAGCGCACTGGCTCGACCGCCCTCGAGCATCGTCGGCAGTTCGACCGCGCTGCGCCACGGCACGATCAGCACCAGCAACAAGCCCAGCACTGCCAGGCTGCTGAGCAGCACGCGCGGGCCGTGAGCATGTTCGCGGCGACTCCACCACTGGCGCCACTCACTCATGATCGGCAAAAAGATGAACCACACCAGTTCCACCAGCATCAGGAAGATCCCCAACACCTTGAAGAACAGGTGATAGACCGCCAGCGCGATCCCGAAAAACAACGCCGCACGCCATAACCACGAACCGTACCCCCAGATCAGCAAACGCCGCTGCATCGCCGGCGACCAAGGCTCCGGCGCCGGTGCGCCATAGCCGAACAAGAACTCACGCAGGCGCCAGCGGCAGAAGGCAAAGGCCCGGCCCTGAAGGTTGTCGACCTCCCACAAATCGCTGAGCAGAAAGTAGCCATCGAAACGCATGAACGGATTGAGATTGACCACCAGCGTGGTGATCCAGGTCGCACTGGCAAGCATGAACGCCGCCGTGCGCGCCGGGCCGTCCGGCAGCAATGACCAGACCAGCAACGCGATGCAGGCCAGCAGCAATTCCGCCAGCACCCCGCCGGCACCGATCAGCAGCCGCGCACGTCGGTCATTGACCCGCCAGGCATCGCTGACATCGGTGTAGAACATCGGCAGCAAGACCATGAACGCCACGCCCATGCTCTGCACCCGACACCCGGCGCGCTTGGCCATGAACGCGTGGCCGAACTCATGGCAGAGCTTGGCGAAGAACAGCGCAACACCAAACGAAATCGCCCCGCCGAGGCTGAACAGGTGTGGAAAGGTGCCGACAAATCGCTGCCAGTCCCGCGAGACCAGAAACACCCCGAGCCCAAGGGTCGCCGGAAAGCCGTAGCGCAAAATCCTTGGCCCGAATCGCTGCAGCCACGGCCACGCCCGATTGAGAAACGCGTCCGGGCGCCACAGTGGAATGCGGAAAAACAGGTATTGATGCAGCAGGATTTTCCACAGGCTCTGGCGTTGCGCGAGGGCCTTGAGCTGGTAACTGGCGCGTTGCTGATCGTCGAGGGCGCTGATCAGGTCATGCCCGCGCAGAAACGTCAGCAGTTGCTCCAGCTCGACGCCGTCCAGCGGCAAGCCCGGTTCACGGTTGGCGGCGCGCAGCACCTGCTCGGGATCACCGAGCGACCAGTGGCGTAACAGGCGCATTGCCGCCGTGCCGAGTTTGAAATAGCGCCCGCGCACCGGGTCGGCCAGGGTCCAGCGCGGCGAGCCGTCCAGCGCCGGCGCCGCGGGCGACAGTTGCAGGTCGGCACGCAGGCTCGGCAGGTTCATTTACAGGCCCACGCTCTGACGCAAGCCGGCCAGTGGGCGGCGCAGCAGATACAGCGCCAGCGGCGCGCGATCACCGAAGATCTTCGCCGTGCCGCGCAGGCCGATACGCGGCGGTGCGTCGGTAAAATTCGCATCCAGCCGATAGGCCAGTTGGCCACCAGCGGTGGGCTGGGCTTCATAGGCCGAACGCTCGAGTCGGGCGACGTGGCGTTGCAAGGGATCGCTGTCGAGGAACAACGCAATATCGGCGCCCGGTTCCAGCGAAATCGCATCGCCTACTGCCAGTTCGATGCGCAGTTCGGCCTGGCTCGGGTCGGCGATTTCCATCAGTCGCTCGCCGGTCTGCACCGGTTTGCCGGTCCAGCGCTCGGCGTCGGCGAATACCGCAATGCCGTCGCGCTCGGCGCGCACTTCGCTGCGGTTGAGCAGTTCCCGGGCATAGTCCCGTTCGGCGCGTTTCTGCTCGACCCGGGCGGCCAGCAGATCCACCCGTGAGCTGGACTCGGCGTCGGCGAATGCACGTTGGGAATTGGCTTTGAGTTCGGCTTCGGCCACACCGAGCGCACGCTCGGCGACATCGGCCTGGGCCTTGAGCGTAGTGCTTTCGAAGCGCAGCAGCAGATCACCGGTTTTCACGTTCTGATTGGGTTTGACCAGAAACTCGGCAATCACCCCGTCCAGCGGCGCCGCCACCACTCGCCCCCCCAAGGGCACCACTTCGGCCGGGGCCAGCACCGACTGGCGCACCGGGATCAACAAGCCAAGCAACAACACCGCGACCAGTGCCACCTGACGTTTACGCGTCCAGCGCAGCCGCCACGGCTTGCGCGGTTGCAACGCCAGCCAGGCGTGACTGTAGGTGTCGCCCAGTTGCGACAGCAGCACTTGTTCGGAAGGGTTCCACGGCAGATCACGGGCCAGCCACAAACCGCCGAACACCTGACCCTCGCGGTCGATCAGCGGCAGCCAGAACACCTGCAGCGCCGACAGGCTGCGCCAGTCGCTCTGGATTGACTCGCTGACCATCTCGGGCGTGATCACCCGCGCCTGTTTCAGCACATCCTGCTTGAACAACTGCGCCACCGCCTGCTCGACGAACGCCACGAACGGCGCATTCGGCTCCACCGCGCTGACACCCGTCACCGCCTGCACCTTGCCGGCGATCAGCAGGGCCGCATGGCGATAACCGAACAGCGGCTGCCCGTCATTGACCAGGCTGTAGGCCAGTTGCGACGCATCGCGGGCGGCGCGGGTCTGCCGTTCGAGATCGAGAAACCGTGCGAACACCTGTTCGGCGCCGCCGCTCACCGGGGCATTCACTTAAGCTCCGGGAAACGCGCAGTGCCGCTCATGCCGGCGAGCAGGCCTTTGGCTTCAGGGAGTGTTGCGACCAGCAACAGGGTCTGACTGCCTTCATCGATCCGTGCGCCAAGGCGTTTTACCGTCGCACCGATCGGCTGGCCGGTTTCATCGGGAACGAAACTGAAGGTCTGACCGGGCTTGAGCTTCGCCATCCAGCGCGAGGGCACCAGCAAATGGATTTCCAGGGTGCGGTTGTCCACCACATCGAGCAATGGCGCCCCGGCCGGCACGCTTTCGTAGCGTTGCACCTTGCGCTCGACCACTTGCCCGTCGAACGGCGCGACCACGCTGCAGCGTTTGACCTGTACTTGATAAACCTGAGATTGCGCCTGAGTCTCGCTGACCTTGGCCTCGGCCCGGGCCACTTCGAAACGCCCGACGGAATTGAGCGCCGCCAGTTGCCGGTTGTGCGCCAGTTCTTCACCGGCACCACGGCTGGCGGCTTGCGCGGCATTCAACTGGGCCTGATAGGCCGAACAGTCGAAACGCGCCAGGGTATCGCCCTTCTTGAACGACTCGCCCTCGCTGAACGGCAATTCGACAATCCGTCCCGACAACTCGCTGGCCAGCGTCGCCTGATCCCGCGCCCGCAACACACCGCGCGCTTCACTGCTGGCCGACGCATTCGCCGCCCCGCCGTTATCCAGCAGCGGATCGTCTGGCGCGGGCGTTTGAGCCTGAACTGCACACGTTACAAAGGTCAATCCGACAACCCAACCACGAAAACGCCGCATAACCGTTACTCCCTGACGGATGCTCGGAGTCTACGACAGCGGCGATTAGCGTCAAGCGAAAGGCCATCATTCGGGTGGGAGAATCAACGCTGCGCCATCTCCCCCACCGGATACACCGACTCCCATCCCCCGCCCAACGCCCGGTACAACCCGACCATCGCCAGTGAAACGCCGGTGGAGCTTTCCACCCATTGTTCCTGGGTGGCGAGCAGTGCGCCTTGCACGGTGAGGACGTTGACGAAGTCGACCACGCCTTCGACGTATTGCTGTTGCGCGGTGCGCAGGGCGATCTGGTTCTGGCGCACGGCTTCGGCGAGGCTGTCGCGGCGGCGCTGGCTGGCGTTGTAGGCGGTCAGCTGGTCGTCGATTTCGTGCCAGGCACGCAGGACGGTCTGTTGATAACCGATCGCCGCTTCCTGCTGCTGGGCCTCGCGCAGTTGCAGCATGCCGCGCAAGCGGCCACCGTCGAACAGCGGCAGGCTGAATTGCGGGCCGATGCCGAAGGCCCGTGAGCCCCAGGAACCGAAATCACTGAGCTGCATGGCTTGCGAACCGAGATTGCCGGACAGGGTGATGCGCGGATAGAAATCGCCCTTGGCCACGCCGATGTTGGCGGTGGCGGCATGCAGACGGGCTTCGGCCTGGCGGATGTCCGGACGGCGTTCGGCCAGTTGCGACGGCAGACCGATGGCGACGGTCAGCGGCGACTGCGGCACCGGCGCATCTGTGGATAACGCTTTGGTCAGAGCCTGCGGAGGCTCGCCCATCAACAGGCTGATGGCATTGATCAGTTGCGCCTGACGTTGCTCCAGTGCCGGCAGTCGCGATTCGATGGCCGCCACTTGCGCGGCCGCTTCGGCGACGTCGAGATCGGTGGCCACGCCGTCGTTGAGGCGCAGTTGCGAAAGTTTCAGGCTGTGCCGCGCCACATCGAGGTTCTGCTCGGTGACCGCGCGGGTGTTCTGCACGCCGCGCAGCTGGATGTAGTTCTGCGCGGTGTCCGCGAGCACCGCCAGCAGAACACCGCGACGGTCGTTTTCCGCGACTTCGAGGTTGGCATCGGCGGCTTCGGCTTCCCGGCGCACACGACCCCAGAAGTCCAGCTCCCAGGAGGCTGAGAAACCGGCATCCCACAGGTTGAACGCAGAGTCACCGTTGTGTCCGGACGGGTCGTTCAAGCCTTCGCCGCTGTTGCGTTTGCGGGCGTAGCTGCCGGTGGCGGCGGTCGTTGGATAACGGTCGGCGGTGATTACCTGACGAGCGGCGCGACTTTGTTGCAGGCGGCTGCTGGCCAGTTGCAGGTCAAGGTTGCTGCGCAAGGCGCGCTGGGTCAGGGCCGAGAGCTGCGCGTCGTTGAAGACTTCCCACCAGCGCTCGTTCAAGGGTTCGCTGACGGCTTGGCTGACGGCGGTTTTTGACGGCTTGGCCCACTCGGCAATCCGGGTGGCTTGGGGTTTCTGGAAGTCCGGGCCGACGGTGCACGCCGCCAACGCCGACAGACTCAGGACCACTGTCATGGACTGAAAGCGCTTCATCGCTGCGTCACCTCACGCACAGACGTCGCCGAGCTTTGGGTATCAATGCTCGCCTCCACCGACATGCCCACGCGCAGGCGCTCGGCCGATGGCTGGCCCGGATCCAGCAAAACTTTCACCGGAATCCGCTGCACGACTTTGGTGAAGTTGCCGGTGGCGTTGTCCGGTTTGACCGCCGCGAAAGTCACGCCGGTGGCCGGGGCGATGCTCTCGACGCGACCGGTGAGGGCTTCGCCGCCGAGGCTGTCGACCCGCACCACAACGTCCTGCCCCGGCTGCACGTCGGTGAGCTGGGTTTCCTGAAAGTTGGCGACCACATAGGCCTGCTTCAGCGGCACCACCGCCAGCAGTTTGCTGCCCGGCGTCACATAGGCGCCGACCCGCACGGCGCGCTCGCCGATCATGCCGTCCTGGGGCGCGGTGATACGTGTGTAGGACAGCTCGAAACTGGCGATTTCCAGCGCGGCCTGAGCGTGCTTCAAACGGCCTTCGGCGGCATCGCGCTGCGCCGTGAGGATTTCCACCTGCTTGCGTTCCGCTGCCAGTTTCGCGGTGGCCGTGTCCAGCCGCGCAGAGGCCTGATCGATCCGGGTGCGCGCCTGTTGCGCGTTCTGCACGGTGCCGGCGCCAACGCCCGCGAGATGGTTGTAGCGGTTCAATTCCTGCTGGGCGAAAGCCATTTCAGCCTTGGCCGAAACCACCGACGCCTGCGCCTGTGCGATCACCGAGGTCTGGCGCTCCAGCGTGGCTTTGGTGTTCTGCAATTGAGCGCGGGCCACCAGGGTTTGCGCGTCGGCGGCCTCGGCGGCGGCGCGCAGGTCTCGGTCATCGATCAGTGCCAGCAACTGCCCGGCCTTGACCTGCTGGTTGTCCTCCACCAGCACCTCTTTGATGAACCCGGCCACACGCGGCACCACCAGGGTGAAGTCGGCAGAGACGAAGGCGTCGTTGGTGTTCTGCTGAGTGCGCTTGCCGAACAGGCCGGGCATCGCCAGATACACCAGCACGCCGACCGCCAGCGCAGCGGCCACAGCCACCGCGAGTTTTTGCTTTGCTTGAGTCGTCATAAGAACCTTCTATTTCAATCAGGTCGGCGCACGCGGCGGATAGATCCGCGTCGGCAGCCAGAAAATCAGCAGGATCAGCGCCACCGCGACGCCGGCCATGCACAGGTAAAGATCCGAAGAAGTCAGCACCACCGCCTGTTCGTGCAGGCGATGGGCGAGGCCGGGGTCGTTGCTCGCGGCCAGTGGTGAATTGCCGAGGCGATCGACCAGCATCGTCGAGTGAAAATGCAGGCGCGAAGTGGTCAGCGCCTCGATCACGCCGGTGGCGACCACCGCCGCCAGACCTTTCACGGTGTTGAACCACGCCGAGGCGAACGGCCCGTCCTGCGGCTGGATGCTGCCGGTCGACAGCATCAGCAACGGCAGCACCGCCATCGGCTGGCCGAAAATCTGCAGCCATTGCAGGACGTAGAAATCGTCGCGAATCCACTCAGAGGTCAGCTGCGAGCCGCCCAGGCACGACAGCGTCAACATGCTCAAACCGATCCCGAGCACCCAGCGGCAATCGACCCAGCGCAGGTTGCACAGCGCTGCCACCAGCGGCAGCGCGATCAACTGCGGCAACGCCGCGATCAGCATGATCGGCGCAGTCTGTACCGGCCGGTAACCCTGCACCTGAGCCAGATAACTCGATGGAATCAGCACCACCGCCAGCAAAACCACCAACACCCCAGCCAACGTCATCAGTGCAAACGACAGGTTGCGGATGCCGAGCATCTGCAACTTGAAAAACGGAATCGGCTGCGACCACTCATTGATCAGAAACGCCACCAGCAACAGCGAACCGGCGCCGAGCAAAGCGCAGATCAGGTTCGACTCGAACCAGTCCAGGCGATTGCCCTGCAACAGGCCGATCACCAGCATGCAGATCGCCGGAAAGCCCAGCAGCAAACCTTTCCAGTTGAACGACTTGAGGCGCTCCAGGCGCAGCGGATCCTGTGGAATGCCCCAGGCAACCATCGCCATGGCAATCAGGCACGGCACGATGATTTGCCAGAACGTCCACTGCCAGCCGACGTATTCGGTCCACAACCCCGCCAGCGGCGTGCCGAGACCTGGGCCGAAGGTGGCGGTCAGGGCGTAACCGGCAAGGCCGTAAAGCTTGAAGTTGGGCGGCAGAAACCGCAGGGCCACCGTCATCAGCATCGGCGGCAGCGCGCCGCCAGCCAGGCCTTGCAGGATGCGCATCAGCAACAGGCTTTCGTAGTTCGGGGCGAACGGGCAGAGCACCCCGAGCAGGGTGAACACGCCGATGGCGCAGAGGGTGAAGCGACGCAGGGAAAAGGTCACCGAGCACCACGGCGCAAACGCCATGGCCGCCACCGAGGTCGCGGTGTAACTCGCGACCAGCCAGGTGCCTTCGTCGTAGCCGATGCTCAGGGCGCCGCGAATGTCGGCCAGGGCGACCTTGGTCACCATCTCGTTGAGACCCGACACCAGCACCGCCAGCAGCACGCCGACCAGACCAATGATGATCCGCGCCCCGAACACCGGTGGCGCGGCGGCCATCGGAGCGGCAGCGGCGATCGGCGCCGTGACCGTCAGGGATGTCATGCAAGCAAACTCCGGAGGGAAAAATACCGGAGCATCTTAGTAAGGCTTACGGCTGACGAAAATTGACTTGTCGGCAGCTTATAGTTGCACCAGACGCAATCGTCAGGGCTGCGCCGCCAGCCAGGTTTCGTCGCAGCAGGTCTTGAGGGTTTCACGCAGCCAGCGGTGGGCCGGATCCTTGTCGAAACGCGGGTGCCAGGCCTGGGTCAGCATCAGGGTCGGCAACGGGATCGGCAGGTCGAACGAACGCAGTTTCAAGCCCAGCCGCCGCACGCTGAGCAGCGCTTCCTTGGGCACCGGCAGGATAAGGTCGGAGTCCGGCAGGGCGAACATCGCCGCATGAAAACTCGGCGCGATCACCGCGACTCGCCGCTCCAGCCCCAGGGCATTCAAAGCGGTGTCGATGGGTCCACGGGCGATGCCCCGGCGGGACATGCTGATGTGGGAAAACCCGGCGTAACGTTCGGCGGTGATCTCGCCATCCAGCAGCGGATGGTCCTCGCGCACCAGACCGACGAAATGGGTGGAAAACAGGTTCTGTACTTTGACTTCCGGGGTCACCGGGCGCGTATTGCTGACACTCAGGTCGATGCGCCCTTCGCGCAGCGCTTCATCGTCGCCATCCCCTTCGGGAACGAAACGCAACTCACAGTGCGGCGCCAGTTGATCGAGGGTGTCGAACAGCTTGCCGCCGTACACGCCAACGAAAAAATCGTTGGCGCGAATGCTGAAGCGCCGGCGCAACGTGCCCAATTCCACGGCATCGGCCGAGCGAAACAGCAGCGCCGCCTGCTCGACCACATCCCGAACCTGCTCGCGCAGCTCCAGCGCCTTGGGCGTCGGCACCAAACCGCGACCGGCACGCACCAGGATCGGATCGCCAATGGCTTCGCGGATCCGCGTCAGCGTGCGGCTCATGGCCGCCGAACTGAGGTTCATCCGCCGCGCGGCGCCGACCACGCTGCCCTCGTCGAGCAAGGCGTCGAGGGCGACCAACAGGTTCATGTCCGGGAGTTGCATGCTGAGCACTCGTGACCGATCAGGATTGATCTGGGTGCAATGCTAGCAAACAAACTTGAAATCGGTGGCGCATGAACCGACGTCTTCGCGAGCAAGCCCGCTCCCACATTTGAAATGCATTTCCCCTGTGGGAGCGGGCTTGCTCGCGAAAGGGCCAGCCGCTTCCGCACACATCTCAGCGCTGCATTCCCCAGCGTTTCACCGTCACCCGCTCCAGCGTGTCGAACACCAGGTTCTCCACCAGCAAACCGATGAGGATCACCACCGCCAGACCGGCAAACACCTTGTCGGTGTACAGCTCGTTGCGGTTCTGAAAGATGTACCAGCCCAGACCACCCTTGCCGCTGGTGGCGCCGAACACCAGTTCGGCGGCGATCAGGGTACGCCAGGCGAAGGCCCAGCCGATTTTCAGCCCGGCCAGAATCGACGGCAGCGCTGCCGGAATCAGGATGAACAGCACGAAGCGCATGCCCTTCAAACCGTAGTTTCGGCCTGCCATGCGCAGGGTTTCCGAGACGCCGAGAAACCCGGCATACGTGTTCAGCGCCAGCGCCCACAGCACCGAATGCACCAGCACGAAAATCAGGCTGTTCTGACCCAGCCCGAACCACAGCAATGCGAGCGGCAACAGGGCAATCGCCGGCAGCGGGTTGAACATTGAGGTCAGGGTGCTGAGCAAGTCCCGACCAACCTGGGTCGAAACCGCCAGCGTGGTCAGGGCGAAGGCGAGGACGATGCCGATCAGGTAACCCTTGATCAGCACCACCAGCGAGATCCAGACCTTGCCCAGCAGTTCGCCGCTGAGCAGGCCGTCATACAGCGCATGACTGGTCTGCAAAAAGCTCGGCAGCAGCAGGTCGTTGTTCTGCACCCGGGCGACCACCTCCCAGAGCACGGCGAGCAAAATCAGGATCACGCTTTTGCGCAACCAGCCCTGCTGCCACAGGCGCTGACCCAGCGGCAGTTCGCGCTCCACCGGAACGCTGGTCAGCGGTTGCAGATCGTTTTCGAAAGCTTGACGTACGGATGATGAATGGCTCATCGGGCAATCCTCCAGGCGGCTCAATAAGCGATGCGGATATCGGTGAAATCCAGTTCGCGCTCGGCTTCCGGCGACTGCCCTTCATCGAACAGCAAACGGTGAATGCGCCGCGCCGATTCCTGAAACGCCACGCCGCCAAGGCTGTGCAGATCGTATTGATGGCTGTGCACTTCGGCCCTCACCCGGCCCGGATGCGGCGACAACAGCAGGATGCGATTGCCCACCACCAGCGCTTCTTCAATCGAGTGCGTCACGAACAACAAAGTGAAACGCACTTCCTCCCAGAGCAGCAGCAATTCCTCCTGCATCTTGCGTCGGGTCAGGGCGTCCAGCGCGGCAAACGGTTCGTCCATCAGCAGGATTTTCGGCTGCATCGCCAACGCCCGGGCAATCGCCACCCGCGCTTTCATGCCGCCGGACAGGGTGTGCGGATAGGCATCGGTGAACGCGGCCAGGCCGACCTTTTCCAGATAGTGCAGCGCACGCTCCTCGGCTTCTTTTTTCTTCAGCGTGCGCGAAGCCAACAGCGGAAACATCACGTTCTGTTTGACGGTTTTCCACGGTGGCAGTTGATCGAACTCCTGAAACACCACGATCCGGTCCGGTCCCGGCGCGTCGACCCGCTGGCCCTGCAGACGGATCTCGCCCTCGCACGGTGCAATGAACCCGGCGACGGCTTTGAGCAAGGTGGATTTACCGCAGCCGGACGGGCCGAGCAGCACGAAGCGATCCTGTTGATCGACTTCGAAACTGACCTGGTGGGTGGCCCGCACGACGCGCTGCGGCGTACGGTATTCGAGGCTGACCTGATCGACCGCCAGCAGCGCTTGCGCCGTGGCGATCGGGTTGCTGGCCGCGTGGCCTTGCAAAGGGGCGTTCATGTCGATCAGCTCCCTTGCAGCGGTTTGGCGTCCTGGAAGAAGTAGTCCTTCCACGATTCGGGTTTGTTCTTGATCGCGCCGACGCGGTAGAGGAATTCGGCGAGCGGGTAGGTGTTTTTCGGCGTGACGCTGAATTCGAACTGCGGGTTGTCGATGATTTTCAGCAACGCGGCGCGGTCGATCTTGGCCTTGGTCACGCGGATGTAAGTGTCGGCCGCCGCGCCCTTATCGTTCTGCGCAAATTGCGCGGCTTCGGTCAGGGCTTCGACGAACGCCTTGTAGGTCTTCGGGTTCTCGTTGCGGAATTTCTCGGTGGCAAACAACACGGTCGGCGAGTTCGGGCCGAGCACGTCGTAGGAGTTGAGCACCACGTGCACGTTCGGATTTTCCAGCGCCTGATCCTGGAACGGCGGGTTGGAGAAATGCCCGGTCAGCTCGGTGCCGCCGGCAATCAGCGCAGCAGTGGCGTCCGGGTGCGGGACGGCGATGGTGTATTTGTCGAGGCGATTGAATTCCTTGTCGCCCCACTGTTTGGCCGCCGCATATTGCAGGAAGCGCGACTGCACCGAAACGCCCACCGCCGGGACCGCGATGCGGTCCTTCTCGGTGAAATCGGCGATGGTTTTGACCTTGGGATTGTTACTGACGAGGTAGTACGGAAAGTTGCCCAGCGAGGCTACGGCTTTGACGTTCTGCTTGCCGTGGGTGCGATCCCAGATCGTCAGCAACGGCCCGACGCCGGCGCCGGCAATGTCGATGGAACCGGAGAGCAGCGCATCGTTGACGGCTGCGCCACCGGACAGCTGGGTCCAGTCGACCTTGATGTCGAGCCCTTCCTGCTTGCCGTACTTCTCGATCAGTCCCTGATCACGCACCACGTTGAGCAATAAATAGACAATGCCGAACTGTTCGGCGATGCGGATTTCACCTTCGGCGTGGGCCACGGTCGGCGCCACCAGGCTGCCGGCGATCAGGCTGAGACCGAGGCCGATGGCCGCTGCCAGCGGTGCGAATGGAAGACGTTTGGACATGATCGGATCTCCGGCAAATCAGAAAGGCGCGTCGCCCTGGATGGTGGTGCGATACAGCTTGCGGCGCAGGTGCGCAGGGCAACCGGCGGCAAGGTGGATCAGCGAGCGGTTGTCCCAGAACACCAGATCGTGGGGCTGCCATTGATGGCGGTAGATGTTCTGCGGCAGCACGCTGTGGGCGTAGAGCTCGTCGAGCAGTTGCTTGCTCTCGTCTTCCGGCAGGCCGACGATGCGGGTGGTGAAGCCTTCGCTGACGAACAATGCTTTGCGGCCGTTTTCCGGATGGGTGCGGACCACCGGGTGCACGACCTCGGCGACTTGAGCCAATTGCTCCGGGGTCAGGGTCGGGCGCCAGTTGCCTTCGAATTTGGTTTCGCTGTAACGCGCCGTGTAGGAATGCGCAGCCGAGCGGCCTTCGACGGCTTTGCGCAGCGCGTCGGGCAGGCTGTCCCAGGCTTTGTGCATGTCGGCGAACAGGGTGTCGCCGCCTTCGGATGGCAGCTCCTGGGCATGCAGCATCGAGCCGAGGCTCGGCAGCTCCTTATAGGAAAGGTCCGAGTGCCAGAACTTGCCGGCATCGCCGAGGCCGATGTTCTGGCCGTTTTCGACGATGTTGGAGACGATGAGAATTTCCGGGTGATTGGCCAGCAGGAACTGCTTGAGCACATGGATCTGCAACACGCCGAAACGGCGGCTGAAGTCGATCTGTTGTTGCGGGGTGATGCGCTGGTCGCGAAACACCACGACGTGATGATCGAGGTGCGCGCGGTGGATGCGGGCGAAGTCCTCATCGTTGACCGGACGGGTCAGGTCGAGGCCGATGATTTCGGCGCCGACGGCACCGCTGAACGGGCGGATCTCGAAGGTTTGCGGCGCGACAGTCGCGGCGCTTGGGGTAGCAGTAGCTGCGGACATCAATCAATCTCCCACGCACGGCGCGCTCAAGGGCGCGCGCGTCGATCAGAAACTCACGCTGGATTGCGTGTGGGTTCGTGTCGTGCGGCGCGCCGATTGGTCGGCAGGTACGCAGGAGGCTGACTTTATAGCTATAAGAAGAGGAATTTAAATACTGTTAACGAATAACGATATGGCGATTGCTTCGGAATGGACTGGATGGTGAGTGACTATTTGCGTCACTTCTGGACGGAATTTGTTGTTTTGACAAACGCCTCGCGAGCAGGCTCGCTCCCACACTTGATCTCCAGTGAACGCAAAATTTGTGTTCGACTCATATCGAATGTGGGAGCGAGCCTGCTCGCGATGAGGCCATCAGCCTCGAATAGAATCAACGTTCGTGCAACGCCTCGGCCCGCGCCCGGATGATCGGCTTGAGCAGGTAGCTCAACACGGTCTTCTTGCCGGTGATGATGTCCACCGACGCCACCATCCCCGGGATGATCAGCAACGGCTTCTCGTCGGTGCCCAGATGGCTGCGCTCGGTGCGCAGCTTGATGACGTAGTAAGTGGTTTTCTTGTCTTCGTCGGTGATGGTGTCGGCGCCGATCTGCTCGAGCTTCGCCTTCAAACCGCCGTAGATGGTGTAGTCATACGCGGTGAATTTCACCGTGGCTTCCTGGCCCGGATGCAGGAACGCGATGTCCTGCGGGCGGATCTTCGCTTCGACCAGCAAAGTGTCGTCCAGCGGCACGATTTCCAGCAGGTCGCTGCCCGGCTGGATCACGCCGCCGATGGTGTTGACCAGCATCTTGTTGACGATGCCCCGCACCGGCGAGGTGACGAGCGTACGGCTGACCCGGTCTTCGAGCGCCTTGCCGGTGGCCTGGGCCTTGTTCAGGTCGGTGCGCGCTTCGTTGAGCTGAGTCAGGGCTTCGCTGCGGAATTTGCCGCGAGTTTCGTCGATCTTGCGCTGCACTTCCTTGATCGCCGATTCGGCACGCGGGATCGCCAGCGTGGTGGCGTCGAGCTGACCACGGGTTTCCACTTCGGCACGCTTGAGTCGCAGCACTTCCACCGGCGACACCGCGCCCTGGGCCACCAGCGGCTCGGACATGTTGATTTCCTGGCGTTGCAGGCCGAGTTGCTGGCGGTACTGCGCCTGTTTCGAGGTGAACTCGCGCAGCTCTTGCTGGCGCTGGATCAACTGCTCCTGCAAGCCACCGACCTCATCGTGCAATTGCTGGCGACGGCTGATGTACAACGATTCTTCGCTTTTTGCCTGACCCGGCACGGCTTTGAGCACGTCCTCGGGGAAATTCAGCGGACGGTCCTCGACCTCGGCACTCAGGCGCTCGACCCGCAGCAACATCGACAGTCGATCAGCTTCGGTTTCACCGACGTTGGAGGCAAAACGCGTGTCATCCAGCCGCACCAGCGGCGCGCCGGCCTCGACGATCTGGCCTTCCTTGACGAACAGCTCGGAGACGATCCCGCCCTCAAGGTTCTGGATTTTCTGGATCTTCG
The DNA here is from genome assembly GCF_017491585.1 of Pseudomonas sp. 58(2021). Lineage (NCBI taxonomy): Bacteria > Pseudomonadati > Pseudomonadota > Gammaproteobacteria > Pseudomonadales > Pseudomonadaceae > Pseudomonas > Pseudomonas sp. 58(2021). Next base: position 38,006 of record NZ_JAFGYZ010000020.1, on the reverse strand, counting down.
ACGAGGGAATCGCCTTGCCGTCGCCCTTGGTCACTTCGTCGATGACGGCGAAGTTGGCCCACAGCATCAGGAACACGAAGAAACCGATGATCGCCCAGATCGTCAGGCGCACCACGCGCGGCGCGTCTTCGATCAAGGCCTTGTTGACCTCTGGCAGCGGCTGGCCCTGCAGCGATGCCGAGCCCTTGAAGTAGCGACGGATCGAATCCTTGAAACCCGACTTAAGCAACACTGATCTGCCCCTTCTTCAACGCTTCCATCACGGCGGCTTTCGGGCCATCGGCGAGAATCTGTCCACGGTCGACCACCAGCAGGCGGTCGACCAGCGACAGCAGTGATGCCCGGTGCGTCACCAGCACCACGGTCTTGTTTTCCACCACCGCCGCGAGGCGCTGCTTGAGGCGCTCTTCGCCGGTGTTGTCCATGGCGCTGGTCGGTTCGTCGAGCAGCAGGATCGGCGGGTTGAGCAACAGCGCCCGGGCCAGGGCGACGTTCTGGCGCTGGCCGCCGGACAGGTTCTGCCCGCGCTCACCGACTTGCAGTTCATAACCCTGTGGGTGCAGGCGGGCGAATTCATGGACGCCAGCCAGTTCGGCGGCTTGCAGCACAAGCTCATCCTCGACGTAGCGGGCGCCGGAAATCAGGTTGTCGCGCAGGGTGCCGGCCAGCAGCTGGATGTCCTGCGGCACGTAGCCGATGTTGTAGCGCAGCTCGCTGACGTCGATCTGGCGAATGTCGACGCCGTCCACCAGCAACGCGCCGTCGTCCGGCTGATACAGGCCGACCAGCAATTTCGCCAGCGAACTCTTGCCCGAGCCGCTGCGGCCGATGATGCCGATTTTCTCGCCGGGACGGATCACCAGGTTGATGTTCTTCAACGCCGGGTTCTGTTGATCCGGGTAGGTGAAGTTGAGCTGACGGCATTCGATCGCACCTTGCAGCACCTTGCGGCTCAGCGGGCGCTCTTCGAAATTGCGCTCTTGCGGCAGCTCCATCATCTGGTCGACCGAGGTCATGGTCACCCGCGCCTGCTGGTAACGGGTCAGCAGACCGGACAGCGACGCCAGCGGGCTGAGGGCACGGCCACTGAGCATGTAGCAGGCGATCAGGCCGCCCATGCTCAGGTTGCCGGCGATGATCTGGTACACGCCGAAGACGATCATGATCACCCCGGCCAGCTGCTGGATCAGCAGGGTGATGTTCATCGCCAGACCGGAGAGCATTTTCACCCGCAGCTCAAGACGGCTGAGGGTGCCGATGGTTTGCTCCCACTGATATTGGCGTTCGCTTTCGGCGTTGTTGACCTTCACCGCGTCGAGGCCGGCGAGGGTTTCGATCAGGCTCGACTGACGCTCGGCACCCAGCGCCATGGTGCGTTCCATGGTGGCCACCAGCGGCTTCTGCAAGGCGTAGCCGATCAACAGTGCAATCGGGAAGGCCAGCACTGGAATCCACACCAGATGCCCGCCGAGAATGGCGATGACGATGAAGATCAGGATGGTGAACGGCAGGTCGATCAGGCTGGTCAGGGTCAGCGAGGCGAGGAAGTCGCGCAGGCTCTGGAACTCATGAATGTTCTGGGCAAAGCTGCCGACCCGCGCCGGCCGGTATTTCATGGCCATGCCGACGATGCGTTCGAACAGCGTGGCGGAAATGATCAGGTCGGTTTTCTTGCCGGCCAGATCCAGGCACAGGCTGCGCAGGCTCTTGAGGATCAGGTCGAACAGATAGGCGCCGGTGATGCCCAGCGCGAGCACCCACAGGGTCGCTTCGGCCTGATTCGGCACCACGCGGTCGTAGACGTTCATCACGAACAGCGGCGCGGCCATGGCGATGATGTTGATCAGGAAACTGGCGGCGATGGCGTCGGCGTACAGCCAGCGCGAACGCTTGAGGGTGTCGCGAAACCACGAGCGTGCACGCGGGATCAGCGTACCGTGGTTGACGTCGAATTTGTGCTGGGGTTGGGCGAAGAACACTTTGCCGAGGTAGTCGTCGGCCAGCAGCTCACGGTTGACGAGGGACTCGCCGCCATCGGTTTCGCTGAGCAACACCCGGGCATCGTTCTCCCCCTGCCAGCCGAGCAGGACGGCACTGCGGCCATCCTTGAGCAACAACAACGCCGGCATCGCGATGGCCGGAATTTCTTCCAGCTTGCGTTGCAGCACCCGCCCCTGCAGCCCGGCGCGCGCCGCCGCACGGGGCAGCAGCTCGACACTCAGGCGTTGCTTGGGCAGCGGCAGACCGGTGGTCAGCATCGCCGCGCTGGCGGGTTTCTGGTGCAGCATGCAAAGAGCGAGCAGACCATCCAGTAACGGATCGTCGTGCATCGCGCGTGGATCATGACTGAGATGAACTCGACTGACTTCTGATTCCACGCTCGACACTCTTTAACAGTTGAAAAGGGACAACTCAATTCATCCCGGGCAGTTGAACCTTGGGCTTCACGTCGTTCTGCACAACGGATGCCATCGGTGCGACCACTCCCTGGCTCTTGAGCAACTCGCCCATGGTCGCCTTGATTCGGTATTGAGTAAATAACTGAATGTTCTTGATCTCGGCCAGACGACGCGAAGCGGTAAACAGTTCGTTTTCACTGTCGAGCAAATCCAGCAGGGTTCGTTCGCCCAGACTGAACTGACGTTGGTACGCGGTACGCACCGAGGTGCTGTGATCGACGTACTGCTGGGCGATCGGCACTTGGGCATTGGCGTTATTCAGGGCGTTCCAGGCCAGGCCCAGTTCCTCGTTCAACTGACGCAGGGCGTTGTTGCGGATGTCCAGCGCCTGGTTCGACAGATAGGACTTGGATTCCAGGTCAGCCTTGTTGCTGCCGCCGGAGTACAGGTTGAAGCGCATGCGCAGCATCGCCTGCCATTCATTGTTGTGACCGTTCTGGCCATCGAGGTCGTTGTCGGCGGTGCGGCCCAGCTCGGCGTCGAAACGCGGGTAGAAGGTCGACTTGGCGGTTTCGTACTGCTTTTCGGCCGCGGCGATGTCGGACTCGGCCGAACGCAGGATCGGGCTGTTTTCCAGCATCTGCGTGCGGGCTTCATTCAGGTTGGCCGGCATCATCGCCATGAACGGCGCCGGGCGCTCCAGTTGATCGGGCATCTGGCCGACGGCGCTGAGGAAGTTGGTTTCCGAGTCGGCGAGGTTGGTCTGCTCGGTGATCAGGTTGTTGCGGGCCTGGGCCATCCGCGCTTCGGCCTGGTCGAGGTCAGCACCGCTGCCGACGCCGCGCTGGGTGCGCAACTGGATCTGATCGTAGATGCGCTGGTGGCTCTTGAGGTTTTCCTCGGCCAGACGCACGAATTCGCGGCGGGTCAGTACATCCAGATAAACCTGGGCCACGGTCAGCGCAGTGCGCTCGGAGGTCCCGAGCAAGGCATAGGCGCGGGAGTTGACGGTGGCTTGTTGACGCCCTACCTCGCTGGACGTCGCGAAACCGTCAAAAACCATTTGCGAGAGACGTAAACTTGACTCGCTGCGGTTCAGGGTTTCCCAGTGATTACCGCCGCCGTTGGCGCGGGTGGTGACGCTGTCGGTGCCTTCACGGCCATAACCGCCGAGCAGGTCGACCTTGGGCAGGTATCCACCTTTGGCAGCCTTTAACTGATAATCCGCAGCCAAACGACTATTGACCCCCGCCTGGATTTCCGGATGGACATCCAGTGCCTGTTGCATGGCTTCGGGCAGGGTTTGTGCTTGTGCAAAAGACGCGGCGAGAGCGAAAGGCAATGCCTTTAACAGGTGCGAACGCATGGTAAGGATTTCCCAGAACTTCTTGTCGTGAATCACAGCAATTAAGGGTGCTGCGTCGGATGATGGCAACCGGAATGACCGTATGTCGGAAAGTTTAAAACCGGAACTGGATCACATGCTCAAGGGCAAGTCGCCGCGTAAATATCAATGTGACATTAGTGGGGCGATTGTTTAGGATGGCATCCATAAGGTCAATAGTTTGGCATAAAGTTAATAGCGAAAGATTCCAGCCAAAATATTGACGCAGATCAGCGTCAAACTTGTTCCACCCTTTTTAAAAAGTACGTCCAGACTGAATCGGCGCAGAAAAGCCATCAGGTCTATGGAAGTCAACTGAACGTGACACCCGGAGAGTCTTCAATGAGCAGTGTTGTTGCCATCGTCAAAAGCATTGTCGGTCAGGTTTTCGTGGTGTCCCCAGAGGGCGTCCGTCGCGTACTCGTTGAAGGCGACCGTTTGTTCGCCGGCGATCAGGTCGATACCGGCGTATCTGGCGCGGTGTCCCTGGAGCTGGCTGACGGCCGTACCATCGATCTGGGTCGTGACACCCAATGGAGCGCCGATACTCCGGACTCCACCACCGACCTGGCCGAAGCCACTGCGCAAGCCGCACCATCCGTTGAAGAGCTGCAGCAGGCCATTGCCGCCGGCGTCGACCCGACCACCGCTCTTGACGCCACCGCTGCCGGCCCGAGCGCCGCAGGCACTGGTGGTGCTGCCGGTGGCGGCCACAGTTTCGTGATGCTCGACGCAACCGCTGGCCGTGTCGACCCGACCATCGGCTTCCCGACCGCAGGCATCAACTCGGCCGGTCAGGCCGCCCAGAACATCACCGGTGGCCAGACCACCGATACCACCCCCAACGCCTTGCGCGACTCGACCCTGAGCCTCAGCGCCACACCGACCATCACCGAAGCCGGCGGCGTGCTGGTGTACACGGCGACCCTGACCCAGGCGCCGCTGACCGACCTGAGCATCACCCTGTCCAACGGTTCGGTGATCGTGATTCCGGCTGGCTCCACCACGGGCACCGTCAACGTGCCGCTGGCCCCGAACGATACGGTCTACAACGACCCGACCCAGATCAACGTGACCGTTACCGGCACCACCGGCGGCAACGGCATTACCGTCACCGTGCCGACCACACCGGCCGTGACCCAGGTCACCGACACCATCGACACCACCACCGTCACGCTGACGGCGGGCAACAGCGTCACCGAAGGTGGCCAGATCACCTACACCGCGACCCTGACCAATCCGGCGCAGACGCCGGTCACCGTCACCCTGTCCAACGGCTCGACCATCACCATCGGCGCCGGCCAGACCACCGGCACCGTCAACGTGCCGACTGCGCCCAACGACGTGTACAACAATGGCAGCACTGTCACCACGACCATCACCGGTGCAACGGGCGGGAACTTCGAGAATCTGGTACCGAACCCGACGCCAGCCGTTACCACCATTGTCGATTCGAAAGACACCACCGGCCTGACCCTGACGGCCACTGGCACCGTGGTCGAAGGCGGCCAGATCACTTACACCGCGACGTTGACCAATCCGGCGCAGACACCGGTCACCGTCACGTTGTCGAACGGTTCGACCATCACCATCGAAGCCGGCAAGACCACCGGCAGCGTCAACGTGCCAACCGCGCCGAATGACGTCTACAACAACGGCGGCACCGTCAGCACCACCATTACCGGTGCTACCGGCGGCAATTTCGAAAACCTGGTGCCGAACACCACGCCGGCGACCACCACGGTCACCGACTCCATCGACACCACCAATCTGTCGTTGAGCGCCACCGGCTCAGTGGCCGAAGGTGGCTCGATCGTTTACACCGCTACATTGACCAACCCGGCCGGCACGCCAGTGACCGTGACGTTGAGCAATGGCTCCGTCATCACCATTGAAGCGGGCAAAACCACCGGCACTGTGACCGTTCCGGCGCCAGCCGATGACGTTTACAAGGATGCGGGCAAAGTCGAAGTCAGCATTGCCGGCACCACCGGCGGCAACTTCGAGAACCTGGTGCCAAGCACCGTTCCGGCCGTGACCCAGATCACCGACACCATCGACACCACGACGGTCAAACTGACCGCGACCGAAACCGCAGCCGAAGGCGGCACCGTTATCTATACCGCGACGGTGGGCGCGCCAGTGACCGGCGCGCCAGTGACCGGCTCGCCGGTGACCGTGACCCTGGCCAACGGTCAGTCGATCACCATCGAAGTCGGCAAGACCACCGGCACCGTCACCACCACCGCGCCGAACGACGCGTTGACCGGCAATCCGCCGCTGACCAACTCGATCACCGGTGTGACTGGCGGCAACTACGAAAACCTCGTCGCCGATAAAACCCCGGTTTCGACCACGATCACCGATACCGTCGACACCACCAACCTGTCGCTGAGCGCGACTGGTTCTGTGGCCGAAGGCGGCTCGATTGTTTACACCGCCACCCTCACCAATCCGGCCGGCACCCCTGTGACCGTGACCTTGAGCAACGGCGCGGTGATCACCATCGAAGCCGGCAAAACCACCGGTACCGTGACCGTTCCAGCCCCTGCCGATGACGTCTACAAGGACGCGGGCAAGGTCGAAGTCACGATCAAGGACGCGTCCGGCGGCAACTTCGAGAACCTTGTTCCGAGTACTGTCCCGGCGGTTACCGAAGTGACCGATACCGTCGACACTTCAACCGTGAAACTGACCGCTGACACCTCGGTCGCTGAAGGCGGCACCGTCACTTACACCGCCACTGTTGGCGCACCGGTGACTGGCTCCCCGGTCACCGTGACCCTGGCCAACGGTCAGACCATCACCATCGAAGTGGGTAAAACCACCGGCAGCGTGACCACCACCGCACCGAACGATGTACTCAACGGCCACGCGCCGCTGACCAACTCGATCACTGACGTAAGCGGCGGCAATTACGAGAACCTCGTGGCCGACAAGACGCCGGTCAGCACCACCGTGACCGACACCGTCGACACCACCAATCTGACCCTGAGCGCCACTGGTTCCGTAGCCGAAGGCGGTTCGATCGTCTACACCGCCACTCTGACCAACCCGGCCGGTACGCCAGTGACCGTGACCTTGAGCAATGGCTCGGTCATCACCATCGAGGCCGGTAAAACCACCGGTACCGTGACTGTTCCGGCTCCGGCTGATGACGTCTACAAGGATGCCGGCAAGGTTGAAGTCACGATCAAGGACGCGTCCGGCGGCAACTTCGAGAACCTGGTGCCAAGCACTGTTCCAGCGGTTACCGACGTCACCGACACCATCGACACCACCACGGTCAAACTGACCGCAACCGAATCCGCAGCTGAAGGTGGCACTGTCACCTATACCGCTACCGTCGGTACTCCGGTGACCGGTTCACCAGTCACCGTGACCCTGGCCAATGGTCAGCAAATCACCATCGAAGTCGGCAAAACCACCGGCACCGTCACCACCACAGCGCCGAACGATGCGTTGAATGGTCACGAACCACTGACCAACTCGATCACTGACGTGAGCGGCGGCAACTACGAAAACCTCGTAGCGGACAAAACTCCGGTTTCGACCACGGTCACCGACACCATCGACACCACCAACCTGTCGCTGACTGCGACCGGCACCGTGGCCGAAGGCGGTTCGATCGTCTACACCGCCACTCTGACCAATCCGGCCGGCACGCCGGTGACCGTGACATTGAGCAACGGCTCCGTCATCACCATCGAAGCGGGCAAAACCACTGGTACCGTGACTGTTCCGGCTCCGGCTGATGACGTCTACAAGGATGCCGGCAAGGTTGAAGTCACGATCAAGGACGCGTCCGGCGGCAACTTCGAGAACCTGGTGCCAAGCACTGTTCCAGCGGTTACCGAAGTCACCGATACCATCGACACCACCACGGTGAAGCTCACCGCGACCGAATCGGCAGCAGAAGGTGGCACTGTCACTTATACCGCTACCGTTGGCGCGCCAGTGACCGGCTCGCCGGTGACCGTGACCCTGGCCAATGGTCAGTCGATCACCATCGAAGTGGGCAAGACCACTGGCACCGTGACCACCACCGCACCGAACGATGCGTTGAACGGCCATGCACCGCTGAGCAACTCGATTACCGACGTAAGCGGCGGCAACTACGAGAATCTGGTCGCCGACAAGACCCCGGTTTCGACCACGGTCACCGACACCGTCGACACCACCAACCTGACCCTGAGCGCCACTGGCTCCGTGGCCGAGGGCGGCTCGATCGTTTACACCGCGACCCTGACCAACCCGGCCGGCACGCCGGTGACCGTGACCTTGAGCAATGGTTCGGTCATCACCATCGAGGCTGGCAAAACCACCGGCACCGTAACCGTTCCGGCGCCAGCCGATGACGTCTACAAGGACGCCGGCAAGGTCGAAGTGACCATCAAAGATGCGTCCGGTGGCAACTTCGAGAACCTTGTTCCAAGCACCGTCCCTGCCGTGACGGAAGTCACCGATACCATCGACACCTCGACCGTCAAATTGACGGCTGACACCTCGGTGGCCGAGGGCGGCACTGTCACCTACACCGCGACGGTCAGTGCGCCTGTGACCGGTTCGCCAGTGACTGTCACTTTGGCCAACGGTCAGCAAATCACCATCGAAGTCGGCAAAACCACCGGTACCGTGACCACCACCGCCCCAAACGATGCGTTGAATGGTCATGAGCCGTTGAGCAACTCGATCACTGGTGTGAGCGGTGGCAACTACGAAAATCTGGTGGCCGACAAGACACCGGTCAGCACCACCGTGACCGACACCGTCGACACCACCAACCTGTCGCTGACCGCAACCGGCACCGTGGCCGAGGGCGGTTCGATTGTTTACACCGCCACGCTGACCAACCCTGCGGGCTCGCCGGTGACCGTGACCTTGAGCAATGGCTCGGTCATCACCATTGAAGCCGGCAAGACCACCGGCACCGTGACTGTTCCTGCTCCAGCCGATGACGTTTATAAAGACGCCGGCAAAGTCGAAGTCACCATCAAGGACGCGTCCGGCGGCAACTTCGAAAACCTGGTACCAAGCACTGTTCCAGCTGTTACCGAAGTCACCGATACCATCGACACCACCACGGTCAAACTGACCGCGACCGAATCGGCGGCAGAAGGCGGCACCGTTACTTACACAGCCACTGTTGGCGCACCAGTGACGGGTTCTCCGGTCACCGTGACCCTGTCCAACGGCCAGCAAATCACCATCGAAGTCGGCAAGACCACCGGCACCGTCACCACCACTGCGCCGAACGACGCGCTGAACGGTCACGCGCCATTGACCAACGCGATTACCGACGTGAGCGGTGGCAACTACGAGAATCTGGTCGCCGACAAGACGCCAGTGTCGACCACTGTCACCGACACCGTTGACACCACCAACCTGTCGCTGACCGCGACCGGTACCGTGGCCGAGGGTGGTTCGATCCTCTACACCGCGACCCTGACCAATCCGGCCGGTACGCCGGTGACCGTGACCTTGTCGAACGGTGCCGTGATCACCATCGAAGCGGGCAAGACCACGGGCACCGTGAGCGTTCCTGCGCCAGCCGATGACGTCTACAAAGACGCCGGCAAGGTTGAAGTCACCATCAAGGACGCGTCCGGCGGCAACTTCGAGAACCTGGTACCAAGCACCGTTCCAGCGGTTACCGAAGTCACCGATACCATCGACACCACCACGGTCAAACTGACCGCGACCGAGTCGGCCGCTGAAGGTGGCACCGTCACCTACACCGCCACTGTCGGCGCACCGGTGACCGGTTCGCCTGTGACTGTGACCCTGGCCAACGGTCAGTCGATCACCATCGAAGTCGGCAAAACCACCGGCACCGTAACCACTACCGCGCCGAACGACGCACTCAACGGTCACGAACCGTTGACCAACTCGATCACTGACGTGAGCGGCGGCAACTACGAAAATCTGGTGGCCGACAAGACACCGGTCAGCACCACCGTCACCGACACCGTCGACACCACCAACCTGACGCTGAGCGCGACGCCGGAAGTCAACGAAGGTGGCCAGATCACCTACACCGCGACCCTGACCAACGCCGCTGGCACCCCGGTGACCGTGACGCTGAGCAACGGCGCGGTGATCACCATCGAGGCTGGCAAAACCACTGGCACCGTGACTGTCGATGCACCGAAGGACGACGTCTACAAGGACGCCGGCACCGTTGAAACGACCATCAAGGGCGCCACCGGCGGCAACTTCGAAAACCTGGTCACCAGCACCAGCCCGGCAGTCACCACCGTCCACGACACCATCGACACGTCCACCGTGTCCCTGAGCGCTACCGCCAACGTCGCCGAAGGCGAAACCGTGGTCTACACCGCCACCGTGACCGCGCCAGTGACCGGCTCGCCGGTCGTGGTGACCCTGTCCAACGGCCAGACCATCACCATCGCCGTCGGCGAGACCACCGGCACCGTGAACTTCGTCGCGCCGAACAGCCCGCTGGCTGGCGGCAGCTCGCTGAGCGTCACGATCGACAAAGCCACTGGTGGCAACTACGAAAACCTGGCCGTCGACAGCAAACCGGCCAACACTTCGGTTTCGGACACTGTCGACACCACCAACCTGAACCTGACCGCCACCGACTCGGTGGCCGAAGGGGGTTCGATCGTCTACACCGCCACCCTGACCAATGCGGCTGGCTCGCCAGTGACCGTGACCTTGTCGAACGGCGCGGTCATCACCATCGAAGCTGGCAAGACCACTGGCACCGTGACTGTCCCCGCGCCAGCCGATGACGTCTACAAGGATGCCGGCAAAGTCGAGGCGACCATTTCGACCGTCACCGGTGGCGGTTTCGAGAACCTGGTGCCGAGTACCGTTCCGGCCGTGACCAACGTCACCGACACCATCGACACGACGACCGTGAAGCTCACCGCTTCCGAAACGGCGGCAGAAGGCGGCACCGTTACTTACACCGCCACTGTTGGCGCACCAGTGACGGGTTCTCCGGTCACCGTGACCCTGGCCAATGGTCAGCAGATCACCATCGAAGTGGGCAAGACCACCGGCACCGTGACCACCACCGCACCGAACGATGCGTTGAATGGCCATGCACCACTGACCAACGCTATTACCGACGTGAGCGGTGGAAACTACGAAAATCTGGTGGCCGACAAGACGCCGGTTTCGACCACGGTCACCGACACCGTCGATACCACCAACCTGACCCTGAGCGCCACTGGTTCCGTGGCCGAGGGCGGTTCGATCGTCTACACCGCGACCCTGACCAACCCGGCGGGTACTCCGGTGACCGTGACCCTGTCGAACGGCGCTGTCATCACCATCGAAGCCGGTAAAACCACCGGCACCGTGAGCGTTCCGGCTCCGGCTGATGACGTCTACAAAGATGCAGGTAAAGTCGAAGCAACCATTTCGACGGCCACGGGCGGTAACTTCGAGAACCTGGTGCCAAGCACCGTTCCGGCCGTAACCCAGGTCACCGACACCATCGACACGACGACCGTGAAGCTCACCGCTTCCGAAACGGCGGCAGAAGGCGGCACCGTTACTTACACCGCCACTGTTGGCGCACCAGTGACGGGTTCTCCGGTCACCGTGACCCTGGCCAACGGTCAGCAAATCACCATCGAAGTCGGCAAGACCACCGGCACTGTCACCACGACCGCACCGAACGATGCGTTGAACGGTCATGCACCTCTGACCAATGCGATCACCGACGTAACGGGCGGCAACTACGAAAACCTTGTAGCTGACAAAACCCCGGTCAACACCACCGTCACCGACACCGTCGACACCACCAACCTGTCGCTGACTGCGACCGGCACCGTGGCCGAAGGCGGCTCGATCGTTTATACCGCGACATTGACCAACCCGGCCGGCACTCCGCTGACCGTGACGTTGAGCAACGGCGCCGTCATCACCATCGAAGCGGGTAAAACCACCGGCACCGTAACCGTTCCGGCCCCGGCCGATGACGTCTACAAGGATGCCGGCAAAGTCGAAGTCACCATCAAGGATGCAACCGGCGGCAACTTCGAGAACCTGGTTCCGAGCACCGTGCCGGCTGTCACCGAAGTCACCGACACCATCGACACGACGACCGTGAAGCTCACCGCGTCCGAAACAGCGGCAGAAGGCGGCACCGTTACTTACACCGCCACCGTTGGCGCACCAGTGACGGGTTCTCCGGTCACCGTGACCCTGGCCAACGGTCAGCAAATCACCATCGAAGTCGGCAAGACCACCGGCACTGTCACCACGACCGCACCGAACGATGCGTTGAACGGTCATGCACCTCTGACCAATGCGATCACCGACGTAACGGGCGGCAACTACGAAAACCTCGTAGCTGACAAAACCCCGGTCAACACCACCGTCACCGACACCGTCGATACCACCAACCTGTCGCTGACCGCGACCGGCACCGTGGCCGAAGGCGGCTCGATCGTTTATACCGCGACATTGACCAACCCGGCCGGCACTCCGCTGACCGTGACGTTGAGCAACGGCGCCGTCATCACCATCGAAGCGGGTAAAACCACCGGCACCGTAACCGTTCCGGCCCCGGCCGATGACGTCTACAAGGACGCCGGCAAGGTTGAAGTCACGATCAAGGACGCGTCCGGCGGCAACTTCGAGAACCTGGTGCCAAGCACTGTTCCAGCGGTTACCGAAGTCACTGACACCATCGACACCACCACGGTGAAGCTCACCGCGACCGAGTCGGCAGCAGAAGGTGGCACTGTCACTTATACCGCTACCGTTGGCGCACCAGTGACGGGTTCTCCGGTCACCGTGAACCTGTCCAACGGTCAGCAAATCACCATCGAAGTCGGCAAGACCACCGGCACCGTGACCACCACCGCACCAAACGATGCGTTGAACGGCCATGCGCCGCTGACCAACGCGATTACCGACGTGAGCGGTGGCAACTACGAAAACCTCGTCGCCGACAAGACTCCGGTCTCGACCACCGTCACCGACACCGTCGACACCACCAACCTGACCTTGAGCGCCACTGGCACCGTGGCCGAAGGTGGTTCGATCATTTACACCGCGACCCTGACCAATGCGGCTGGCTCGCCAGTGACCGTGACCTTGTCGAACGGCGCGGTCATCACCATCGAAGCCGGCAAGACCACTGGCACCGTGACTGTCCCGGCGCCAGCCGATGACGTCTACAAGGATGCCGGCAAGGTCGAAGCAACCATTTCGACGGCCACGGGCGGCAACTTCGAAAATCTGGTGCCGAGCACCGTTCCGGCCGTAACCCAGGTCACCGACACCATCGACACCACCACGGTCAAACTGACCGCGACCGAGTCGGCCGCTGAAGGTGGCACCGTTACTTACACCGCCACTGTTGGCGCACCAGTGACGGGTTCTCCGGTCACCGTGAACCTGTCAAACGGTCAGCAAATCACCATCGAAGTCGGCAAGACCACCGGCACCGTGACCACCACCGCACCGAACGATGCGTTGAACGGTCATGCACCGCTGACCAATGCGATCACCGACGTAACGGGCGGCAACTACGAAAACCTCGTAGCTGACAAAACCCCGGTTTCGACCACGGTCACCGACACCGTCGACACCACCAACCTGACACTCAGCGCCACCAATTCGGTCGCCGAGGGCGGTTCGATCCTCTACACCGCCACACTGACCAACGCGGCGGGCACTCCGGTGACCGTAACGTTGAGCAATGGCGCCGTGATCACCATCGAGGCGGGTAAAACCACCGGCACCGTGACAGTTCCTGCACCGGCCGATGACGTCTACAAGGACGCCGGCACCGTACAGGCAACGATCACCAACGCCACCGGCGGCAACTTCGAAAACCTGGTGACCAGCACCACGCCAGCGGTGACCAGCGTCACTGATACCATCGACACCACCACGGTCAAACTGACCGCGACCGAAACCGCTGCTGAAGGTGGCACCGTCACCTACACCGCGACCGTGGGTGCCCCAGTGACCGGCTCGCCGGTTGTGGTAACCCTGGCCAATGGTCAGAACATCACTATTGAAGTCGGTAAAACCACCGGCACCGTGACCACCACGGCGCCTAACGATGTGCTGAATGGTCATGCGCCACTGACCAACGCCATCACCAACGTTTCCGGTGGCAACTACGAAAATCTGGTGGCCGACAAGACACCGGTCAGCACCACCGTGACCGACACCGTCGATACCACCAACCTGTCGCTGACTGCGACCGGCACCGTGGCCGAAGGTGGCCAAATCATCTATACCGCGACCCTGACCAACGCCGCTGGCTCGCCAGTGACCGTGACCTTGTCGAACGGCGCGGTGATCACTATCGACGCCGGTAAAACCACCGGCACCGTGACAGTTCCGGCACCGGCCGATGACGTCTACAAGGACGCCGGCACCGTTCAGGCAACGATCACCAACGCCACCGGTGGCAACTTCGAAAACCTGGTGACCAGCACCACGCCAGCGGTGACCAGCGTCACTGATACCATCGACACCACCACGGTCAAACTGACCGCGACCGAAACCGCTGCTGAAGGTGGCACCGTCACCTACACCGCCACTGTCGGCGCACCTGTGACCGGTTCGCCTGTGACCGTGAGCCTATCCAACGGTCAGTCGATCACCATCGAAGTGGGCAAAACCACCGGCACCGTGACCACCACCGCGCCTAACGATGTGCTGAATGGTCATGCACCGCTGACCAACGCCATCACCAACGTTTCCGGTGGCAACTACGAAAATCTGGTCGCCGACAAAACCCCGGTCAGCACCACCGTGACCGACACCATCGACACCACCAACCTGTCGCTCACCGCGACCGGCACCGTGGCCGAGGGTGGCCAGATCACCTATACCGCGACCCTGACCAACGCCGCTGGCACGCCAGTGACCGTGACCTTGTCGAACGGCGCCGTGATCACCATCGACGCCGGCAAAACCACCGGCACCGTGACAGTTCCTGCACCGGCCGATGACGTCTACAAGGACGCCGGCACCGTACAGGCAACGATCACCAACGCCACCGGCGGCAACTTCGAAAACCTGGTGACCAGCAACACGCCAGCGGTGACCAGCGTTACCGACACCATCGACACCACCACCGTGAAGCTGACTGCCACCACGACGGCGGCCGAGGGCGGCAACGTCGTCTACACCGCGACTGTCGGCGCTCCAGTGACGGGTTCGCCAGTGACCGTGAGCCTGTCCAACGGCCAGACCATCACCATCGACATCGGCAAGACCACCGGCACCGTGACCACCACCGCGCCGAACGATGCGCTCAACGGACACACGCCGTTGACCAACGCCATCACCAACGTCAGCGGCGGCAACTACGAAAACCTCGTAGCCGACAAGACGCCAGTGTCGACCACTGTCACCGACACCATCGACAACACCAACCTGTCGCTGACTGCGACCGGCACCGTGGCCGAGGGTGGTTCGATCGTCTACACCGCAACGTTGACCAACGCTGCCGGCACTCCGGTGACCGTAACGTTGAGCAATGGCGCCGTGATCACCATCGAGGCGGGTAAAACCACCGGCACCGTGACCGTTCCAGCCCCGGCAGATGACGTCTACAAGGACGCCGGCACTGTCCAGGCAACGATCACCAACGCCACCGGCGGCAACTTCGAAAACCTGGTGACCAGCAACACGCCAGCGGTGACAAGCGTTACCGACACCATCGACACCACCACCGTGAAGCTGACTGCCACCACGACGGCGGCCGAGGGCGGCAACGTCGTCTACACCGCGACTGTCGGCGCTCCAGTGACCGGTTCGCCAGTGACCGTAACCCTGTCCAACGGTCAGTCGATCACCATCGACATCGGCAAGACCACCGGCACTGTCACCACGACCGCGCCTAACGACGTCCTGAATGGTCATGCACCGCTGACCAACTCGATCACCAATGTGAGTGGCGGCAACTACGAAAACCTCGTGGCCGACAAGACGCCGGTCAGCACTACCGTGACCGACACCATTGACACCACCAACCTGTCGCTGACCGCGACCGGCACCGTGGCCGAGGGTGGCTCGATCACCTACACCGCAACCCTGACCAACGCGGCCGGCACTCCGGTGACCGTGACGCTGAGCAACGGTTCGGTGATCACCATCGATGCGGGCAAAACCACCGGCACCGTGACCGTTCCGGCACCGGCAGACGACGTCTACAAAGACGCCGGCACCGTGCAGGCAACCATCACCAACGCCACCGGTGGCAACTTCGAAAACCTGGTGACCAGCAACACGCCAGCGGTGACCAGCGTCACTGACACCATCGACACCACCACCGTCAGCATCACCGGCAGCACCTCGGTGACCGAAGGCCAGACCGCCAGCTACACCGTCAGCCTGACCCACCCGGCGCAAACCGACGTGACCCTGAAAATCGTCTACAGCGGCACCGCCGCCGACGGTTCGGACTTCACCGGCGTGTACACCGTGAAGATCCCGGCGGGCGCCAGCAGTGCGCAGTTCAACGTCGCGACCATCGACGACAAGATCACCGAAGGCACCGAGAACTTCGTGGTCAAGATCGACTCGGCCACCGGCGGCAACTTCGAGAACCTGGCGGTCAGCAGCACCAACGGCAGCGTCAGCACCTCGATCATCGACAACGATGCACCACCGGTCATCGACCTCGACGCCAACAACTCCAGCGGCGCCACCGGCGCCGACTACAAGGTGACCTTCACCGAGAACACCCCGGGCGCAGGTGTGTCGATTGCCGACACCGACATCAGCATCACCGACCCGGACAGCACCATGCTGACCGGCGCCACCATCGTGCTGACCAACCGTCAGGACGGCGATGCGCTGAACCTGGGCAACAGCGTCAACGGCATCACCATCAACGCCAACAGCACCAATGGCACCATCACGCTGACACTCTCGGGCAACGCAACGCTCGCCGACTACATGCAGGCGATCAAGAACATCACCTTCACCAACAGCAGTGAAGACCCGAGCACCGTGCCGCGCATCATTACCGTGACGGTGACCGATGGCGGCAACTACTCCAACGTGGCCACCACCACGGTCAACGTGGTCGCCGTCAACGACGCGCCTGTTGCCGCGCCGGCCAATGTCACCGGCACCGAAGACACGCCGTTGATCCTCGGCTGGTCGACCTTCGGCGTGACCGACGTCGACAGCCCGGCCTCAAGCCTGGGCGTGAAAATCACCCAACTGCCGGGCGAAGGCAAACTGCAGTACCTGGACGGTTCGACCTGGAAAGACGTCGCCACCAACCAGACCTTCAGCAAGGCCGACATCGACGCCGGCAAGCTGCGCTTCATGCCGGATGCCAACGAATCGGGTGTGAACGGTTACGGCGGCACCGGTCTGGGCAACAACCAGGCTGACTACGCACAGATCAAGTTCCAGCCAACCGACGGTCAACTGCTGGGTAACACCGGCACGATCAAAATCGACATCACGCCGGTGGCGGATGCGCCGACCCTGTCGGTGGCCGACAACAGCGTGAAGTCCACCGGCTTGATCAAGGAAGTCTGGACCGGCCTGTCGGGCCTGGGCACCGACGGCAGCGGCGCGAACTCGACCACCCTGAAAAACGTGATCGACGGCGCCGGTACCGCGAACTCCAAAGGCAACGTGACCAACGTGCAGTCCGACGGCAACGTCGCGGCGGGCACCGCGTCGAAGACCTCCGGCCTGATCTACCTCGAAGCCGGCAAGACCTACACCTTTACCGGCACCGGCGATGACAGCCTGCTGGTGAACATCGGAGGCAAGAACGTGGCCTCCACGACGTGGGGCGCGGGCGGCAACCTCAACGGTTCGTTCACCCCGACCACCAGCGGCTACTACACCCTGGAGATCTACCACCACAACCAGAACGGCCTGGGCAGCTACGACGTCAACCTGTCGGTCAACGGCGGTACGGCGATCGACCTGAGCAGTACCGGCGTGCCGATCTACACCGGCGTACAGGACCTGGTGAACTCCGGTGTAACCGTCTCCGATCTGCACGGCACCAACGGCGAAGGCTATTACGACGGCTACAAGCTCAACACCGGCGCCGAAGGCACCACCGTGAAACTGTCGTCGATCAGCACTGCGCTGACCGACACCGACGGCTCGGAAACCCTGAGCATCAAGATCAGCGGCGCACCGGTCGGTTCGGTCCTCAGCGACGGCGCCGGCCACAGCTTCACCGTGACCGCCACCAGCGGCGATGCCAACGTCACCGGCTGGAACCTCGGCAGCCTGACCGTGACCCCGCCGGCCTACTACAACGGCCAGTTCAACCTGACCGTGACCTCGACCTCCACCGAGGCTCTGGGCGGCTCGGCCAGCACCACCGCGACCATTCCGGTCTCCGTGGTGCCGGCGGTCTACAACTCGATTGTCGCCACCTCGGCCGACGACACCGTCACCGGCACCGACGGCAACGACATCATCGTCGCCGACATCGGCGGCCTGACCGTTGTGCCGGGCACCAACTACAACATCGCGTTCATGGTCGACAGCTCGGGCAGCATGAGCACCTCGTCGATCAACGCCGCCAAGGACTCGCTGACGTCGGTGTTCAACACCCTCAAGCAGAGCATGGGCAACAACTCGGGCACGGTGAACATCTTCCTGGTGGACTTCGATACCCAGGTCAACAAGTCGGTGTCGGTGAACCTCAACGACCCGAACGCGCTGACCAAGCTCAAAGCGGTGCTGGACTCGATGAGCTCCGGCGGGGGCACCAACTACGAAGACGTGTTCAAGGCCACGGCCAACTTCTTCCAGAGCGCTGATGCAGTGGCCAATACCGGGGCGAAGAACCTCACGTACTTCATCACCGACGGCCAGCCGACCTACTACCAGAGCGGCGAACAGACCAACCCGACGCTGTACGGCAACGTGAAGCTCGACGACGTGGTGAAGACCAGCAACTACAAACTGGGCGACAGCTTCAGCACCTACATCGACAGCACGCACTACCTGACTATCAGCACGGCGGGGGCCGTGGTCCTGCAGACTTACAAGAACGGCAACTGGAACTGGAACAACGTCGGCACCATCCACGCCCAAGGCGACGGCACCTACGAGCTGTCGAACCTGGCGGGTTCCGGCAGCAGCACCAGCTCGGCCACGACTGACAATGCCAACAGCGCCTTTGCGCTGCTGGGCAACCTGTCCAATGTGGAAGCCATCGGGATCAACAGCGGTGTCAGCCTCAACGACCTGAAACCGTACGACACCGATCACAACCCGCAGACCAACATTGATCCGAAGGACCTGGCCAACTCGATCATCGGCCACACCGAAGCGACGATGCCGGGCAACGACACGGTCAACGGCGGCGACGGCAATGACATCCTGTTCGGCGATCTGGTGAGCTTCAACGGCATTGCCGGCGAGGGTTACCAGGCGATGCAGGCGTTCGTCGCGCAGCAGACCGGCGTCGATGTCAGCAAAGTCACCACCAGCAACGTGCACCAGTACATCACCGAGCACTATCAAGCGTTCGATGTGTCCGGTACCCACGACGGCAACGACACGCTGCTGGGCGGCGCAGGCAATGACATCCTGTTCGGCGGTGGCGGCAATGACGTGCTCGATGGTGGCAAGGGCAATGACATCCTGCTCGGCGGCACCGGCAACGACACGCTGATCGGCGGCCCGGGCAACGACATCCTGATCGGCGGTTCCGGTGCCGACACCTTCGTCTGGAAAGCAGGCGATACCGGCAACGATGTGATCAAGGACTTCAACGCCAGCGAAGGTGACCGCATCGACCTGCGCGACCTGCTGCAGGGCGAGTCCGGCAGCACCATCGACAACTTCCTGAAGATCACCACGGTCGACGGCGTGTCGTCGCTGCAAGTCAGTTCGGCGGGCAAGTTCAACTCCGCCGACGCGGCTGCCGCGACACCGGACGTGACGATCAAGCTGGAAGGCAACAACTGGTCCACTGCCAACATTCACAACCTGATTGCCGGCAGCGATCCGACCATCAAGGTCGACCACAACAACAGCTGACGCGTGAACAAAACGGCCGCCCCAATGGGGCGGCCGTCACGTTCGCGTCTTTCTTTCCGGTGACGATTTCGTCCCCGCACCGCATACTCCCCTGCAGTTGGCTATGCTGCTGACAGCATGACGCTGGTCCATTTCCGAGGGATGCTCAATGTTTTACGTGCAACGCGATGCACAGGGTCAGTTGGTTCGCGTGGAAGCTGCGGCCTGGGCCGAGGCCACGGAAACGCTGCCCGCCGACCACCATGAAATCCAGGCCTGGTTCGCCAATGCGGCGGTGGAAAACAGCCTCAAACAGCTCAAACAGAGCGACCTGGAGATGATTCGGGTACTCGACGACCTGATTCAGGTCCTGACCCAGAAAGGCGTGATTCGCGTCACCGACCTGCCAGCGGCGGCCCAGGCCAAATTGATGGACCGTACCCAGGCCCGGGAAGCACTGGGCGGGTTGAGTCAGTTGATCGATGAGGATGAGGGCGGGTTGATCTGATCCGTTTGTACTGTTGATCGTTCCCACGCTCCGCGTGGGAACGATCATCTGGCGCTGCATTATTTCCAGGGCTTGGGCTCACCGAAGAGCTGCCCCTGAACCCCATACAACCCCATCTCGCGAATCACCGACAACTCCCCTTCCGTTTCGACCCGCTCGGCAATCAGCGGCAGATCGATACTGTGCGCCGCACGCTGGATAGCCTCGATGAACAGGCGCTTGTCGCTCTCCTGATCGATCGCGCGGATGTAGCTGCCATCGATCTTCAGGTACGCCAGCCCCAGCCGCGCCAGGTTGCCGATCATGCTGAAACGGCCGCCGAAACGTTGCAGGCTCAGGGAGAAACCGAGTTCGCGCAGGCGCCGGGTCAACTGCTCAAGCACCGCCTGCTCCGGCAGTTGCTCCTCGCCGATTTCCAAGGTCAGGCGCGGCCCCAGATTGGAGTGCGAGCGCAGAATCTCGAAGACTTTGTTCAGCGCCTGTGGATCGGCCAGGGTCGCCGAGGACAGATTCAGCGCCAGGGATTCTTCATGGTCGGCCATTTGCTCCAGCACTCGCTCGAGCATCAACCGGTCCAGTCGCGCGGTCCAGCCAAAGCGCTCCAGCCACGGCAGGAAACGCCCGGCGGGAATGGTCTGGCCCTGTTCGTCGAGCAGCCGCGACAGCACTTTGTAATGCAGCACCAGCTGTGTGTCCTGCGCCGCCACCACCGGTTGGAAGAACAGCTCGAAACGCCGCTGATTCAGCGCCTGATCGAGCAAGCGATGCCAGGCGTGGTGATCGTCACCGACGTCCGCCACCAGGCTCTGGTCGAGGCACGCCCAGTTCTGCTCGCCCTGACCTTCGGCCTGGGCCAGTGCCTGATCGCCGAGGCTGAGCACCGCTTGCGGCGAATCGCCGTGAGCGAACGGCGCCAGACCGATAGAAGCCACGGCGGCCACGTCGGTGGCGCCTGTCGCATGCAGGCTGCTCAACGCACTGTCGAGACTCTGCGCCAGTTGCAGCGCTTCTTCGCGGGTCAGCCCCGGCGCCAGCACGGCGAATTCACCGCCGCGAATCCGGGTAACGAGGTTCTGGGTTTCCGGGTATCTGGCGCACTCGCGGGACAGTTGCTCGCCAACCGCTTTCAACAACTCATCGGTGCGCTGACCGCCGAGGCGCTGGTTGAGCCCGGCCAGATCCTTGACCCGCAACAGCAGCAGATAACCGGAACTGGCCTGCTCCGGGTTGCTCACCCGCGCATTCAGCTGCATCTCGAAATAACGCCGGTTGGCCAGCCCCGTGAGGTTGTCCTGATAGGACTCGGTGCGCAGTTTTTCACTGCGCTCGGCCTGCTCCTGAAACAGCGCCTTGAGCTTCTCGACCATCTGGTTCATCGCCAGCACCACACGGCGCAATTCCGGCGTGCGCGGCAGGTCCGGCAGGCTGAGAAATTCGCGGCGGGCGATGGCGTGGGATTGCTTGACCATGTAATCCAGCGGCTTCAATTGCCGACGCAGCAACAACGCGCCCAGCACCGCACTCACCGCGCCGCAGACCAGCAACCAGCCCAGGCTGCCGAGTGCGCTCTGCCAGAGTTTGGCCAGGGCGAACATCGGATGGCTGACCACCTCGACCCGCGCCGCCTGCTCCCAGCCACGGCTGACCAGCGCATCGCCACCGGCCGGCTCCAGGCCGATCAGTCTGACGAACCAGTCCGGCACGTTGGTGACGGCCGGAATGCCGCTGCGCTCGACAATGGTCTGATCGGTCTTCAGGTCGACCACACGGATGCTCGAATAATAACCGCTGTCAAAGATCGAACTGACCAGCAGCTCGACCATCGCCGGGTCGTCGATATTCGGTGTCAGCGACAGCGCCAGCGCTGTGGCGGCGTCCTGGGCGTGGGAGCGCAACTGGTTGACGTACTGGGTGCGCGAGCTCTCCAGGCTGACCATGAAGCTGCCGGTGAAGGCAACCACGAGGAACAGACAGATAGCGATCAACAGCTGTTTGAACAAGGACATCTGAGCGCGTGCTCCTAGTTAGTCGTCTCGACCGGGAATCCTTCGGCCTGCATTTTTTTCAACACATCCTGCCAGCGTGACAGGCGTTTGGTGTCGCCGACCTTTTTGTTGCCCTTGGCCCCCGGCAGGTACAGACCTTCGGCATTGAAAGAGTAGACCGGCAGCAAATCGGTTCGCTCGGAAGCCGGTTTGATCGGGTCGATCAGACTGTCGAGCACCAGTGGCATGGCGTCGGGACTGGAATAGTAGGTCAACACCATATGCGCGCGGTTCTGGCGCAGGGCCTTGACGTAGGTGATGCGCAACTTGTCACTGGCCACGCCGAGGTGGCGCAGGCTGAAATACTTGGCGATCGCGTAGTCTTCGCAGTCACCGGCGCCTTTCCACAAGGCTTCGATGGGCGTCTCCCAATAATCGACCTGGCCCCACAGGTCGATGTCCTCGACATAGCGCATCTGTTTGTTGAAAAACAGGTTCACCACTTTGAGCTTTTCCATCTCGCTGACCTGCTTCTGGGTGGCCAGCAGATTCTGCCAGGCGTCGATCCGTTGTTGCCCGGCGCCCAGCGGTCCGTACAATGCCGTGGCCTTGCGGCTGATCGCGGAAAAATCCCAATCGGCATGCAGACCGCCCAGCATGACGCCGGCCAGCAGCAGCGCGCAGGCAAGCCAGCGCGCAATCCGTGGGATCGCGAAACGTACCGCCAATGCAAGGCATCCAGAGCAGGAGGAAAGGCGTTTGATGGTGAAGGTTAGCCGAGCAAAAAACAATGGCACCCTGAGATCATCATTGGCGCGCTAAACTTCAGATGTGACAGGGTTCTTCTACACGGTTTGACAACCTGTAGAGCAATCACTAGTGTCCTTTGGATCCAAATTCCGCAGTCAAAGGGTGTGCAGTTGTGACCCAGAAGCCCAAGCCACTCCACAGCATCAAAGTCGACGGGCCGATTCCCGCGCATATGGCGCGCTCGGTCATCGAGGAAACACTGCGCGCCGCGATTCTCGACGGGCGCCTGCCGTGCGGCACCGCCGTGCGCCAGCAGGATCTGGCGGACCTGTTCGGCGTCAGCCGCATGCCAGTACGCGAAGCGTTGCGTCAGCTCGAAGCCCAGGGCCTGTTGAACGTGGTTGCACACAAAGGCGCCGTGGTAGCGCCGCTGATCCAGGGCGACGCGACCGAAACCTATGAGCTGCGCATCCTGCTGGAGTCCGAAGCTCTGCGCCAGTCGATCCCGCTGCTGACCCCGGCCGATCACGAGCGCGCGGCCGGCTACATCGAAGAGCTGGAAATCGAACACGACTACACCGAAATCGGCCGGCTCAACCGTCTGTTTCACATGGCGCTCTACAGCAAGGCGCCCAATGGCCGGCTGTTGCGGCTGGTGGAAGACGGCCTGAATGAAGAAGAACGCTTCCTGCGTTTCAACCTTGAGGCCATGGGCCTGGGCAAGATCTCCCAGGACGATCACCGTGCTCTGCTGCAAGCCGTGAAGCAACGGGACACCCCGCTCGCGGTGGCATTGCTGGAGCAGCACCTCAACCGTGGTGTCGAGGTCATCACCCGTTACCTTGCCAGCCCCGCCGCTCAAAATCGCAAGACAGCCCGCTGAATGCCCCCTTCCGGGTGAGCGCCTGCTCACCCGGCGAATAACCCGCTTACAAATCCCCACGCCGCTCACGCTCAATTGCCGTGGCACTTCGGCGCCTTCGCTCTAACCTCCCCCCTGCTTTGGACAGCCCGGAAATTGCACCGCAAGGAAGTCATTTTCGACGATAGCCGCGGCGCCGATTTACGCGCACCCTTGGATCGCCAACCCAATATAGAACGGGGACGCGCCGCCCCGGCAGCAGTCCCCGCACCAGGAACCTACGGAAGGAGCCTTGTCACGGGAACAGGAAGAAACGGCGCCGTTACAGCCCGACTTCATCCCCTCATATTCATTCAATTACTCAATTGGAAAGTTGCTTCGAGTGAGGCATTCACTCTTGTCGTTCAATTTTGGCCATTAAACGCCGAAAGGAGCAACTACGCCCAAATAAAACTTAACTCATAAGTTTTATCAGACCCATTCATACTTGAAAAACAGCCAACTAAAAATAATTAAAAATAAACTTGTTAAGTTGTTTTGCGATGTATTAGTTTTTCTTCGCCGAGTTTGGATCCGAAATGACAAACCCGGCCCAACCCTGCAGTACGGCCTCGATTGCGACGGTTTCACCGTCCGCTGCTGTCTCGGGCCCTTCAGACATTGCCTGTTTTCATCGAAACCGAATGAGGCTGTCGTTCGCCTGGAGAAACTTGTTCAACGTTATTAGCGATTGATTGAGCAGTCCCTATTCCCTATTAGCCAGAGTCTCGCAACCATGCCAACCAAAGAGCAACTTACACTAAAGAAAGCCGAACTCAGCGTTCATCCGATCTTCTCCGAAATCGATTCTTTGGCGACATTGCGCCGGTTCATGGAGTCCCATGTATTTGCTGTCTGGGACTTCATGTCACTGACCAAACGCCTGCAGCAGGAACTGACTTGCACTCGTCTGCCGTGGTTGCCGCCGCGCGATCCGCATGCAGCCAGACTGATCAACGAAATCGTGCTCGGGGAAGAATCGGACGATCGGCTGTCACACGGGCATTACAGTCACTTCGAACTGTACCTCGATGCGATGCGCGAAGTCGGCGCGGACACGACAGCGGTGGAGCGCTTCGTGATGCTGCAGCAGGAAGGCGTGAGTTACGACGTCGCCCTGCAAAGCGTCGAGGTCGATCCGGCCGCTGCGCAGTTCGTGCGTGACACGCTGCAAACCGCACTGCATGCGCCGGGGCACAGCGTGGCCGCCGCATTCCTGCACGGTCGCGAGAGCGTGATCCCGACCATGTTCCAGCGCATGCTCGATGCCTGGGGCATTGGCGTCGAACAGGCGCCGACCTTCCGTTACTACCTGGCGCGACACATCGAGGTCGACTCCGAAGACCACGGCCCGGCCGCCGAGCAACTGCTGGACCGTCTGGTCGATGGCGATCCACAGCGCGAAGCCGAGGTTTACGCCAGCGCCATCGCCGCCGTGGAAAGCCGCATCGCCCTGTGGGACGGCCTGCGCCTGAGCATGCGTGAACCGCTGGCGGAGGTGGCCCAATGAACGCCGCCGACTACCAGTCTTTCGCCGATGCCTGGGAAAGCCGCGCGACCATTCGCACCCGGCCGCGTCGTGTGCTGGAGGACGACGCGCGGCTGATCTATCCGCTCAGCCGCCAGCCGTTGGTGCTCAGCGAAACCTTCCTGCGCGAATGCCCGGAACAGCGTGATTTCGCCCTGGTGCAGACGCTGTACAAATTCATCAACGACGTGGTGATTTTCGAAACCGAGATCGTCGACAAGACCGCCCGCAGCATCGCCAAGAACCGCTTCGCCTTGGCGTTCCCGTTCGCCTGTCGCTACGACGCCATGACCGTCGTCGTGGATGAGGATTACCACGCGCTGGTGGCGATGGATTTCATGCAGCAGACCGTGGCCCTGACCGGTATCGAGCCCATCGAGTTGCCGGATGAAATCGAACTGAGCCGGGCAATTCCGGCCGCCGTCGAACTGGCCCCGGAACACCTGCGCAGCGCCGTGGAGCTGATCTGCGTGGCCATCGCCGAGAACACTGTGACTGGCGATGTCGCAGCGTTCGCCCGGGACGACACCGTCAAGCCGTCGATCAAGGGCCTGATGGCTGACCATCTGCTGGACGAGGGTCGGCACTCGAGTTTCTGGGCGCGGATGGTGCGCATCTACTGGCACACCGCGAGCGATACGGATCGTGAATGTATTGCGCAGATCCTGCCGGTGTTCATCGGCCACTACCTGACCAATGACATCCAGAAATCTTTCGACCTGCGCCTGATCGATGCCTTGCCGGTCAACGATGCCACCCGCCGCGCCCTGAAAGACGAGATGGCCGGGCTGGCCTTCCCGATCAATCGCCACCACCCGCTGGTGGGCAACATCGTGCGTTTTTTCCACAACAGCTCACTGCTCGACACACCGTGCGTACGGCACGCCCTGCGCGACTACCTGGTTTGACAAGGAGGCTGACATGAGACGTCTCGACATTTTGCTGAAGGGCCGCAGCCAGGCCTTGACCGACCTGGCGCAGGAGCTCGAACAACACGGTCATTCATTGCTGACGGCGTTTGCTCCGTCGGTGGATCTGGTGATCGATGACGGCAGTCTTGCGCCGCAGGATTACGGCACGACACCGCACCTGAACTTGCGCTTGGGCATCGGTGCAACGGGCATCGGCGGACTGCCGGTTCTCGATCTGCTATGCCTCTGCAACACGACACTGCTGAGCCGCGTGCCCATTGCCGACGAACCGTCCGGTAACGGTCAGGCCCTGCGCCAGCGAACACTGGCGCAGGTGGTGGACGAAGTGGCGCTGCTGGTCAGTCGCTTCTCCCGCGATGCCGAGTATTTCCAGCAGGCGACGACGGCCCGTGCGCCGGACTTCGAGCAGGTGGAAAACCTGCTGTTTCTCGACAGCCTGGCGTATGTGCATCGCTTCAATGCCACGGCCAACCCGGCCTTGTTGCAACAGGCGCAGATCCCGGTGATCGAGCGGTTACAACAGAGCCTGATCGAGCATGCGAAGCGCCCGGCGCTGCACCTTGCCGAGCAGTCGATCAGCTACCGCCAGTTGCATGATCACAGCCGGGCGATCCAGCAACGTTTGCTGGCCATGCTGGAGACACAGCCGCAACCGTGGGTGGTAGGGATTTGCCTGCCGAAATGCGATGCGCTGTTTGCTTCGATTCTGGCGATTCTTGGCAGCGGCGCGGTGTATCTGCCACTGGAACCCAGCCATCCGCTTCAACGCCAGCAGTACATCCTGGAAAACGCCGGGGCGGTGCTGTTGCTGCACGATGGCGAACACCCGCTGAGCGGTTCGATGCCAGGGCTGGATGTCTGTCGCATCGACCGCACAGACGTCGATCTGTCGCAACCGTTGATGCGTCGTCGGCCCGAGCTCGATGCACCGTGCATGGCGCTCTACACCTCTGGCACCACCGGGCATCCGAAAGGTGTACTGCTGACTCAGGCGAACCTCGCGCACTTCACCGCTTGGTACGCCGACTATGTGCAGTTGCGGGCCGAGAGTCGGGTACTGCAGTTCTCGTCGCTGAGCTTTGACTCGTCGCTGATCGACATCTTCCCGACTCTGCTCGAAGGCGCGGAACTGGTGGTGCCCGACGACAACCAGCGCCGTGATCCGCTGCAACTGGTGGCGCTGATCCGCCGTCGGCAACTGACCCACGCGTTCCTGCCGCCGGCGCTGCTGAGCATCCTGCCGCTGGAGCAACTGCAAAGCGTCGGGCAGATCATGACCGGCGGTGATGTCTGCGAGCCGTTCGTGATCGAGCAACTGACGCGCCAGGGCAAGTTGCACAACCTCTACGGTCCTACCGAAGCCACGGTGTTGATCACCGCACGACAGCTGCAACCGGGCGACAGCAATCGCACCCTCGGCGGGCCGATTGCCAACAGTCAGGTGCTGATCCTCGATGACGATCTGCAACCGGTGCCGGAGCAAACGGTGGGCGAATTGTTCATCGTCGGCCCGGGCGTGTGCCTGTGTTACCTGAACAATCCCCAGCAGACGGCGGAGCGCTATCTGAATCTGGAGCTGCCGGACGGTCAGCGTCTGCGCGCCTACCGCAGCGGCGACATGGCCAAGTGGGGCGAGGACGGCATCGAGCTGTGCGGACGCCGCGACAATCAGGTGAAGATCCGCGGCTTCCGGGTCGAGCCGGAAGAGATCGAGCGTTGCCTGCGCGAGAGCCAGTTGTATCGGCAGATCGCCGTGGTGATCGACAGTCAAAGGCGGATTCTGGCGTTCTTCGCGCAGCCGCAATCGGATGCCGCCCGCGATGCGCTGAAGGCACATGCCCAGCAGTTTTTGCCCGACTACATGCAACCGGTGGCGTGGACGGAGCTGCCGAACATGCCGTTCGCCGCCAACGGCAAAGTCGACCGAAAAGCCTTGCTGGAACGGCCGGTGAGCGTGCAGGACAGCGGCCCGAAATGCCTGCCGGCCAATGCCGACGAAGCGCTGCTGCTGGAGATCTGGGGCGAGTTGCTGGAGTTGCCGACCAGCGACATTTCCACCGACGAAAGCTTCTTCAATCTCGGCGGTCACTCGATTCTGCTGTCGCGCATGCTCCTGCGTCTGCGGGAGGAATTCGGTCGCAGCATTTCGATCAACCGCTTCATCGAACTGCCAACCATCGCCAAGCTCGCCACGCTGGTGCGCGGCACCGATGACAGCGCGGTACTCAGCGCACAGGCAATGGCCGACGCCGAGCGAGCGCTGGATATCGAGCCGTTGCCGATCAGCCGCATGGGCGATGTGCACAAGGTGATCGTCACCGGCGCCAACAGTTTTGTCGGCGTGCACATCGTCGAGGCGTTGCTGGGTTGGGGCGCCAGCGAGGTGGCGTGCCTGGTGCGCGATGGCGGCGGACAAACCGCGGCGCAGCGCTTTGCCCATTCGTTGCGAGAGAACCGGCTGGAGCATCTGGACCTGAGTCGGGTGCGGGTCTATTCGGCGGACATCACCCAGCCGCAACTGGGTCTGGCCAATGAGGACTTCGTGCGACTGGACCGCGAGTTCGGCGCGTTGGTGCACAACGCCGCCAACGTCAATCACGTCCTCGATTACGAGTCGTTGGCGGCGGACAACGTCGAGCCGATTTTCGAACTCCTGCGCCTGTGCGAAGGGCGCAGCAAGAAGGTGCTCAATTTCGTCTCGACGCTGTCGGCCTCCAGCACCGTCGACGACGCGGGCCGGGTGCTGGAGCTGCCCGCCGCACCGACGCCGCCGATCTACATCCGCAACGGCTACAACCTGTCGAAATGGGTCGGCGAACGCCTCCTCGAACGGGCCCGGGAGCGCGGGGTGCGGGTCAATCTGTACCGGCCCGGCAACATCAGTTTCAACAGCCTCAGCGGCGTCTGCCAGCCGCACAAGAACCGTTTGATGCTGATGCTCAAGGGCTCGATCCAACTCGGCCAGGTCCCGGCCTTCGCGCTGAACTTCGATCTGATGCCGGTGGACTTTCTCGCCCGTTTCATCGCCTTCCACGCCAGCCGTTATTCGCCCGAACGGGCGGTGTTCAACCTGCACAACCCGGAGCCTCTGAGCTGGGATGCCTACGTCGCGTCATTCCGCGAAACCGGCAGCGAGTTTTCGCTGGTCAGCGTCGCCGACTGGCAACAGCAACTGGGTCGGGTCGATGCCGACAACGCGCTGTTCGGCGTGCTCGGTTTCTACCTCAACGGCTTCGAGGAAGACATCGGCGACATCTCCCTGATCGGCCACGCCAACGCCCAGGCCGGCGTGCAGCAGATGGGCGCGCACTACCCGGAAAAATCCCCGGCGCTGCTGCGTCGCGGCTGCGACTACCTGAAAGAAATCAACTTCATCTGACTCATCAACCAAGGAGCAACACCATGAGCAATCTTCAACCCGACACCCTGATCAAAAACCCTCACGGCTGCCACGTCGTGTCTTCGGTGGAAGTGCCGGTGGACGCCAATGAGGTGTGGTCGGTAGTGGGCAAATTCGACGGCTTCGACCGTTTCATCCCGGCCCTGTCGCACATCGAAATGACCGGCGAAGGCGTGTCTTCGCTGCGCAAGAAGTTCTTCAAGGATGGCAACGTGGTGGTCGAGCAACTCAACTCCCGGGACGACCAGGCGCTGAGCATGACCTGGACCACGATCTACAACACGCTGGGCGTGGCCAACCTGTGGGCGGCGATGAATGTGGAATCGCTGGGCGCGGGCAAGTCGCGGGCGACCTGGACGATCATTGCCGAACCCGCCTCCGGCGGCCCCGAGGCGCTGCCGGGGTTCAAGGATTTCGTGCAGGGTTTTGCCGATGATGCGATGGGCAATGTGCTGAAGCTGTTTGTGTAAGGCATGAAAAAGCCCGCTGTGGATCGCTCCGCAGCGGGCGATTTTTTGACCGCGAGCGATCAGATCTTGAAGCTGTCGACCAGTTGTTTCAAACGGTTGGCCTGTTGCGACAACGCATCACAATCCTTCAACGTTTCATTGAGGTTGGCCACGCTCTGCTGGTTCAGCAGGTTGATCTGGTTGACGTCGACATTGAGGGTTTCCACCACCGCAGTCTGCTCCTCGGTAGCGGCGGCCACCGACTGGTTCATACCGTCGATTTCGCCGATGCGCTGGGTCACGCTGACCAGACGCAGACCGGCCTGGTTCGCCACTTCAACGCTCTCTTCGCTGGACGCCTGACTGGCGTTCATGGTGGCCACCGCTTCGCGGGAGCCGACCTGCAGCGAGGTGATCATCTTGTGGATTTCTTCCGCCGATTCCTGGGTGCGGTGAGCGAGGTTGCGCACCTCGTCCGCCACCACCGCGAAACCGCGTCCGGCCTCACCGGCACGAGCCGCTTCGATGGCCGCGTTGAGCGCCAGCAGGTTGGTCTGCTGAGAGATGCCTTTGATCACGTCGAGAATGTGGCCGATGTTGTCGGTGCTCGCATTCAGGGTTTCGATCTGGGTGCACGACAGGCTGATCTTCTGCGACAGCTCGGTCATGGCCTGAATCGTCTGCTCGACCACCTGACGACCGTCATCGGCCTGCTCGCTGGCGCCGCTGGCGTGTTGCGAAGCATCGGCGGCGTTGCGGGCGATTTCCTGGGTGGCGGCACCCAACTGATTGATCGCGGCGGCCACGCTGTTGGTGCGTGCGCTTTGCTCGTCGGAACCGATGATCGAGGCGTTGGACGATGCCATCACCCGTTGCGACAGGTCGTGTACGTGGCGAGTCGCAGAAGACACTTCGGAAATCGACGCGTGAATCCGCTCCACGAACTGGTTGAACGAACTGCCCAGCTCACCGAACTCGTCTTTGCTTTCCACTACCAGACGGCGAGTCAGGTCACCTTCACCCTGAGCGATGTCCTGCATCGCACGGCCCATGGTGATCAGCGGACGCATCAGCACGGTGATCAACAGGCTCAGGAACACCGCAATCGCGCCCACTGCGACGAACATCGCGATCAGAGCCGAAGTACGGAACTGGCTGAGTGCGGCGTAGGCCTTGTCGCGATCGATCGACAGACCGATGTACCACTGGGCATTCGGCAGACCGGCGACCGGGGTGAACGACAGGATGCGTTCCTGGCCGTTGAGCACCACGTTCTGGTTGCCCTTCTCGATGCGCACACCGGCGTTCGGGTAAATGTCCTTGAGGTTCTTCATCACCTGATCTTTGTCCGGGCTGACGATCACCTGACCGTCACCGCTGACCAGGAACGCGTGGCCCAGGCCACCGAAGTCCACCGAGTTGATGATCTTCACCAGGGTTTCCAGACTCAGGTCACCGCCCACCACACCGAGCAGCTCGCCATTCTTTTTCACCGGCATGGCGATGGTCACCACCAGACCGCCAACGGCGGCCATGTACGGCGGGGTCAGCATGGTCTGGTCAGCAGCCACGGCCTGTTTGTACCAGGGACGCTGACGCGGGTCGTAGCCATCCGGCATCTTCGCGTCAGGGCGCTGGGTGAATACACCGTTGGCCTGGCCGACGTAGGTGAACTGGAAATTCGAGGTGAAGGCCGGTTGATCGACCAGCCCCGGGAAATCGGCGTTCTTGCCCTGGTGAGCAACGTTCTGCGCGAGGTTTTCCAGGACCAGAATCCGCCCGCTCATCCAGTTCTGCACACTGCTGGCGGTCAGGTCGCCGGCCTGCTGGACGGAGGACTGCAGGTTCTGACGAATGGTGTTTCGCTGCAGATAGTCGTTGTACAAAGTGAACAGCGCGAACGCCAGGACCACGACGCCCGAGGCGGCCAACAGGATTTTATGGCTGAACTTGAGATTCATTTCATGGGACTTCTTATGCCAAAAGTGGGGATGCGTTCCGGATGCAACATTCCATGTACAGCGCAGGCAGCGTTCTGACGGCTGCTCTACTTTGGTGCACGCATGTCTCCCCAGTCTGTCGGCACGATTCGGAGAAAACTTAACGCTTTGTAGGAAATGGACGGCATTTCTGCCAGATTCCCGCCGGGCGGTGTGCCAGTGCGTTCGCCTGTCATTTTTTAATGGCTGTTTTGCAGCGCCGGTTGCAAATTCTCCACCCCTTGATGACAATGCGACTAATTATCATTTGTGACGTTCAGGCTGTCGCGTTCATGTCATCACCTGAGTTTGCAGTACAGGCGCTTTACAGTCGTCATCACGGCTGGCTCGACGGCTGGTTGCGTGCGAGGCTGGGCAATGCCGCCGATGCAGCGGATCTGGCCCAGGACACCTTCGTGCGCCTGCTGCAGCGCACCGAACGTCTCGAACTCAAGGCGCCCCGTGCGTTTTTGCGCACCATCGCTCGCGGTTTGGTCATCGACCATTGGCGACGCGAAGAAATCGAACGCGCCTACCTGGAAACCATCGCCCACTTGCCCGAAGCCGAGACACCCAGTGCCGAAGCCCGCGCACTGGTGATCGAACTGCTGGAAAGCATTGCCCGCATGCTTGAAGGACTTAAACCGAAAGTGCGTCAGGCGTTTCTGCTGGCGCAGTGCGAAGGTTTGACCCACAAGCAGATCGCCGAGCAGATGGGGCTGTCCCTGCGCTCGGTAGAACGCTACGTCGCCGACGCCCTGTTTCACTGCTACGTGTTGCGGTACGAAAACTGATGCCGGTGGATAACCTCTCGCTTGGCCGACGCGCCGAGCCGCCGCAGCAGGTCGTACGACAGGCCATTCACTGGCTCCTGCGTCTGCGCAACAACCATGGCAATCCGCGCCTGAATCGCCAGTGCGAACAATGGCGCGCCGAACACCATGATCACGAACTGGCCTGGCAACGGGTGCAGTCTCTGCAAGCCGAACTGACCCACAATCTGAGCGCCGTGCCCGGTGCGCAGGTGGCGTTCAATACGCTGGAAAACAGTGCACAGGGTCTGGGCCGACGTCAGGCATTGAAGCTGTTGTCCGGCGCGCTGCTGATGGGTTCGGCGGGATGGCTGGCCAGCGACACTTCGGTCTGGCAACAGTGGAGCGCCGACTACGCCACCGCCACCGGCGAACGCCGTGGTTTCCAGTTGCCGGACGGCACACGGATCGAACTCAACACCGCCAGCAGCGTGGATCTCGATTACACCGCGCAGCAACGGCTGATCAAATTGACCCGTGGCGAAATCATCGTCACCTGCGGCGGCGCCGATGAAGGTGCAACGTTTGACCGACCGCTGCAGGTGCAGAGCCGTCATGGCAGTTACGAGCCGTTCAAGGCGCGATTCCTTCTGCGCCAGGAAGAGGGTTGCACGCGCCTGAGCGTCACCAGTGGCCGGGTCGCGATTCATTCCGCAGGCAACTCGACGGAGGCAATCGCCGGTCAGAGCTATCTGATCGATCACCATCGAGTTCGACCGGCGCCACCGTTGGACATGGAAGCTGGCGCCTGGGTCGACGGACTGATCGTGACGCGCAACATGCGGCTGGGCGACTTCATCGGCGAAGTCGGCCGGTATCGTCAGGGTTTTCTGAGCTGTGCGTCGGACATTGCGGATTTGCGCCTGTCCGGCGTGTTCCGTCTTGAGGACACCGACAAGCTGCTGGCGATCCTGCCGCAGACCCTGCCGGTGCAATTGCGCTATCGCACCCGTTGGTGGGTGACGCTGGAGTCTGTGGCCTGAAATTATTTTGGCGGGTTTTCGTGGCAAGTCCGGCTTAGTCAGTAAGCACTTCAACTCAGCCTTCGCGACTGCCTACGGAAACCTACAATGACTGCGCGCGTTACCTGTAAGAACCCTCTGAATTTCACTGTCGAATCGGGCCTGCTGCACCACGCTGTTCGGGCCGCGTTGTTATCCACGGCACTGGGCGTTGGACTGCTGCCGAACCTGAGCGTCGCGGCGAGCGCCAGTGAGGTCGGCAGCCACCGCTACAACATCGCCGCCGGACCACTGGGCGATGCGCTCAACCAGTTCGCGCGTCAGGCGGGCATCACGTTGTCGATGACGCCACAGCAGACCCAGGGCCGGCAGTCACCGGGTGTGCAGGGCGAGTATTCGACCGATCAGGCCCTGAGCCACTTGCTCGGCGGCTCGGGCCTGGAGGCGGTCAGCCAGGACGGCAGTAGCTATGTGTTGCGCTCCGTTGCAGAAACCGAAGCGCTGGCCCTGCCGACCACCGACATCAAAGGCTTCGCCCTCGGCAACGCGCTGGGCAGCATGGATGGCTATAACGCGACGCACAGCCAGATCGCCACCAAAACCAGTACCGCGCTGCTGGAAACCTCGCAAAGCGTGTCCGTGGTCACCCGCGAGCAAATGGATGACCAGGGCTCGCAAACCGTATCCCAAGCCATGCGTTACACCCCCGGCGTGCTGACCAACTCTTACGGTGCCACGCACCGCTACGACTACGTGGCGATGCGCGGTTTCAACGACGGTTCGGTGGACAACATCTACCTCGACGGCCTCAAGTCCATGGGTGACAGCGGCACCTACAGCACCATGCAGGTCGATCCGTATTTCCTCGAGCGCGTGGATATTCTCAAAGGCCCGTCTTCTGTGTTGTACGGCCGTAGCTCGCCGGGCGGGCTGGTGGCTCTGACCAGCAAGAAGCCGCTGTACGAGGCCTATCACCAGGTTCAAGCCACCGTTGGCACTCAAGGCCAGCGCGGCGTCGGTTTTGACTTCAGTGGCCCGGTCGATGACGACAAGCGTATCGCCTATCGTCTGATCGGTTTGACGGATCAGTCCGACACGCAATTCGACCACAACAAGGAAAAGCGCTTCGCCCTCGCGCCAACGGTCAGCATCGATTTCAGCGAGGACACATCGCTGACGCTGCAAGCGTATCTGCAACATGACCCGGATGGCGGCTACCACGGCGGCGTGCCGGCCGACGGCACGATTCATCAGCGCAACGGCAACCGCATCTCACCGCACTTCTTCGAAGGCGAGCCGGGCATCGATGGTTACTCCCGTGATCAGCAGTCGTTCGGTTACCAGTTCGAACATCGATTCAACGATGTCTTCACCGCGCGGCAGAACTTCCGCTACCTCGACTCCAAAGTGAACATGGATCAGGTGTACGCCTATGGCTGGACGTCGCCGACCGGCAACGAACTGAATCGCTACTACACCGCAGGTGACGAGCGTCTGCACGCGTTCATCGTCGACAACATGCTTCAGGCCGAATTCTTCACCGGCGCGACCAGGCACACGGTGCTGATGGGGGCGGATTATCAGCGGCGCAAAACCGTGGTCGACTGGACCAGTGGCGGCCTGGCGCCGATCAATGCGTTCAACCCGGTGTATGGCAATTCCGCTATCACGCCTTACGGCGAGACGAGCTACCTGCGGCGCCTGGAGCAGACCGGCGTTTACCTGCAAGACTTGATCGAGATGGACAAGTGGCGCTTCTCGCTGGGACTGCGCCAGGATTGGGTAGAAACCTCCGACGAAAACCGTATTGCCGAAGCGGGGCGTCCGGTCGGCACCGAGATCAATGATCGACGCACCAAGCTCACAGGCCGTGCCGGCGCGCTGTATCTGTTCGATAACGGCCTCGCGCCGTACGTCAGCTATTCCGAGTCGTTCAACCCGAACTCCTACGCGGACAGTGCCGGCAATCCTCTTGCACCGACCGATGGAACGCAGTGGGAAATGGGCCTGAAGTATCAGCCACCGGGGACGGACAATCTGTTCACCGCTTCCTTGTTCCGCATCGACCAGAAGAACCTGGCAACCAAACTGCCGCAGGAAAACTTCTATCGCGCTGTAGGCGCTGTCCGCTCTCAGGGTCTGGAACTGGAAGCGCACATGCAGTTGACCGATAACCTGAAAGTCCTCGGCAGCTACACCTTCACTGACATCGAGTACTCGAAGTCGATGACCAGCACCTTGAGCACCCCGACAAACGTGATCGAGAACAAAGGCAACTCGCCAACCCAGGCGCCGCGGCACATGGCCTCGCTGTGGGCGGACTACAAGTTCGACAGTGCGGCGCTTGATGGGCTGCGATTGGGCGGTGGTGTGCGTTATGTCGGCTACAGCTGGGCGGATGCAGAGAACACCATGAAGGTGCCGTCCTACACATTGTTCGACGCATCGATTGGCTATGACCTCGGCAAGGTCGGTTTGAAGGGTATCGACGTACGCCTGAATGCGAACAATCTGACCAATGAATCCTATGTAGCCTCCTGCGCCAGTCTCGACTTCTGCTACATGGGCGAAGAGCGCAATGTCGCCGCTACGGTCAGTTACCAGTTCTAAGCCTTTGTCTTGTGCATAAAAAAGCCAGCCCCTGATTTCAGGGGCTGGCTTTGTCGTATCTGTGGGGGAAATTTTCATGCGTTCGTTTCTGGTTTTATTGCACCGGTATATCGGGTTGGCCACGGCGGTTTTTCTGCTGCTGGCGGGGATTACCGGGAGCATTCTGGCGTTCAATCATGAGCTGGATGAGTGGTTGAACCCGGAGTTCTACGCGGCATCGGCCGAGGGGGAGCGTCTATCGCCAGGCGAACTGGTGGATGCGGTGCAATCGTTACATCCGAAGTTACAGGTCTGGTACATGGAGTATCCGAACGAGGCAGGCCACACGGCATTGCTGGCGGCGGTTCCGCGCAACGATCCGGCGACGGGCGAACCGTTCGAAGAACGCAATCAGGTGTTCTACCTCGACCCGGTCAGTGGCGAGCAGAAAGGCCAGCGTTACTGGGGTGAGTGCTGTTTCCAGCGTGAGAACTTCGTTCCTTTCATTCTCGAGTTCCACTACAACCTGACACTGCCCGGTAACTGGGGTTTGCTGCTGATGGGGTTGGTGGCCATCGCCTGGGTGATCGATTGCTTCATCGCCCTTTGGCTGACGTTGCCGCGGGGTAAACCGTTCTGGAAGAAGTGGTGGAGCGCTTGGAAGATCAAGGGCGGGCATACCTATCGACTCAACTTCGATCTGCATCGGGCAGGGGGCTTGTGGCTGTGGTTGTTGTTGCTACCGATAGCCGTCAGCAGCGTGGCGATGAACCTGCCGAGTCAGGTCTTCAAACCTGCGGTGTCGTTGTTTTCTCCGATTGAACCGAGCGTGTATGAGGCGCGAGGACGGATGCCTGCCGAAGAGCTGGGGATCACTCGATTGAGTTATCAACAGGCATATGAAAGGGCACTGCAGGAAGGGAAAAGGTTGGGACTGACAGCGGCAATCGGCGAGTTGTATTACAGCTTTGAGTACAACTTCTACGGCGCGGGGTTCGGACAGCATGACACTGAGGCCCACGGCAAATCCTGGTTGTTCTTCCACGGTACCGACGGGCGATTATTGGGGCAGGAGATTGCAGGAGAAGGGACGTTGGGAGAGCGGTTTTATCGGTTGCAGTTGCCGATACATGGGGGACGGATCATAGGCTTCACCGGGCAAGTGATGATCGCGGTATTGGGCGTTCTGATTGCAGGATTGTCGGGGACCGGCGTCTACATCTGGTGGCGCAAGTGGCAGGCTCGTCGGAGCAGCAAGGCACGCAGAGCGGTCTGAAGATCGGACTTTCGTGGGCACTGAAACGACAAAACCCCTGTCTGCGTTAGCAGACAGGGGTTTCGGAATTCAATCTTGACGATGACCTACTCTCACATGGGGAAACCCCACACTACCATCGGCGATGCATCGTTTCACTTCTGAGTTCGGGATGGGATCAGGTGGTTCCAACGCTCTATGGTC